>NZ_LFQH01000020.1:0-45293 GCF_001238605.1 Arthrobacter sp. ZBG10
ACCAGCCACACCCGCCTGCCCACCCGGAGGTGTTGCTGGGCCAGGGCCTTGGCCCCGGGCCAGATCCGGGAGGCGATCATCTCGTCATAGACTTCCTCGCCGAGCGCCTTGATGTCGGCAACACTGATGCCGGCGGCGAGGGTGAGGGCTGAATCGCGGACGGCATGGACGTCGTCGATGTTTTCGCCACGGGCAACAAACTTGAACTGCTTCCACGCCATGCCCGCGGCCTCCCGCAGCGTGAACGCCCCGCGCTGGTGCATCTTCCTGGCCACGTGGAACAGGCTGGCACCGCGCATCAGGGTGTTGTCCACGTCGAAGAACGCCGCCTCGCCCGGCTGCGGCGCAGCAACCGGGCTTGTGACGACGGCGACATATCTCTCCACGGGCATGGACTCGAGTCTAGTCAATCCGCAGGCCCGGCGGCGTCGCGTCACCGGGCAGCGTCAGCGGGGCTACGGTTAAGGCATGGCTGCACCTACCGTTGTCCTGATCACCAAAGCCGACTGCCACCTGTGCGAGGAGGCCCGCCGCACCGTGGGCAGGGTGGCCGCTGAACTGGGGCTGGAGTGGTCCGAGGAACAGGTGGACCAGCAGCCGGAACTCCGCGAGCGGTATGCCGAGGAGATTCCCGTGGTGCTGGTGGACGGGGTGCAGCGCGACTTCTGGAAAATTGATGAAAACCGGCTGGCCCGGCTCCTGCGGCGCGCGCTGGCGGAGTAGGGACCGCACGTGGCAGGCGGCCGGCCTTTGCGGGCAGGTGCTTTGTTGGCACTGGCGCCGGGGCTTTAGAGTGGAGTTCCAACGTGATGCAAGGAGGGGCTGGTGACTTCGCTGGACCCAACGCCCCAGGCTGTCCCGGACCTGCCGGACGCCTCGGCCAAGCAGATTCCCCCCGCGGCCGTGGCCCGGTTGACCATTTATCTGCGCGCCCTCAATACGCTCCTGGCTGACGGTGTGGAGCGGGTCTCCTCCGAGTCCCTGGCCGAGGCCTCCGGCGTCAGTTCAGCCACGCTGCGCAAGGACCTCTCCCATGTGGGTTCCTACGGCACCCGCGGTGTGGGCTACGAGGTGCAGTACCTCAGCCGCCACATTGCCGCCGCCCTGGGCCTGACCCACGACTGGAAAGTCGCAATCGTTGGTGCCGGCAACCTGGGCAAGGCATTGGCCAGGTATGGCGGGTTCGAGTCCCGCGGCTTTGACGTGGTGGCCATCTTCGATGCCGACCAGATGGTGGTGGGGAACGAGGTGGGCTGGCTGCGTGTCAGCGACGTGGCAGACCTCGAGACCGTGCTGCAGCGCACGGGGGCGAACATGGTGGTGCTGGCTTTGCCGGCCGCCGTCGCCCAGGGCGTCTGCGACAGGGTGGTGGCGGCCGGAGTGAACAGTGTCCTCAGCTTCGCCCCCGTGATGCTGCAGGTCCCCGAGGGCGTCAACCTGCGCAAGGTGGACATGGCCACCGAACTGCAGATTCTTGCGTACCACGCACAGCGGGCGCAGGCCCCGGGTCAGACCGCTTAGGTTCCGGCGGTTCCGGGGCCCACGCCCGCAGGGGTGGTGGTTTCGGCCGGGCTTAGCGGCCGTACGGGCTGCCGCCGTACGGGTTGGCAAACGGCTGCTGCTTCCGAAAGTAGGGCGCAGCCTTGGGCAGGTAAAGCAGCACGATTGCCACAATGCCGGCCACGGTGCCCAGGGTGCCGATGGAGGGGATGCCAAAGAGGCCGATGATGGACAGCGCCGCGAAGACGGTGCCCAGGATGCGGGCCCAGTTCTTGCCCTTGCGGACAAAGAAGGCCACCAGGAGGTACAGGGCAACGCCGATGATGGCGAAGACCACCAGGGAGCCGGTCATAAAGCCCTTGACGTCTTCATAGGAGACTCCGCTGCCCTCAAGCTGATCGTCGATGGGACCGCGCATTGCAGGATCATCCAGCTGGCCCAGGCCGGTGAACATCGAGATTACATAGATCACGGCCGAGGCGATGATGAGCCAGAAGGAGATGGTCACCAGCTGCGGAACGCCATTGGTGCCGGCATCCTCAGGCTGCCCGTACGGGGACTGCGCATAGGGCGACTGGCCGTACGGGGGCTGTCCGGCAGGCTGCTGGTTCCAGGCGGGAGCCTGCGGTGGGTTCTGGCCGAACTGCGGCGGGTTCTGGCCGTACTGCGGTGCGTCCTGGCCCGGCTGCTGGCCGTACTGCGGCGCATTTTGGCCGTACTGCGGTGCGTTTTCGCCATAGCGGGGCTGGCCGGGCTGCGGCTCGCCTGACTGCGGATCATTCGGGACGGGAGGAGTGCTCATGAAGCGGTCCTTTGCTCTCGGATTTCCAGGTGGGCTGCCGGGGGAGCGGACCTGGGCCGTACCCCCAGCATGGCTTCCTTCCACCGTACCCTTGCGCGTGCGCGTTATGGGTCATTCCTGGGAGGTATTCCGAGGGCCCGCGGGCTGCGCGGCCGGGGCGTTAGACGCCGAACCCCGGCACTGGACCTGACGGTCCGGTGCCGGGGTTCCGGGTACTGCCAGTCAGGCAGCGGGGGCGATCAGTTACGCGGCCGGAGCGATGAAGGCCAGTTCCAGGCTGATGGCAACCTTGTCGCTGACCAGGACGCCACCGGTCTCCAGGACGGCGTTCCAGGTGAGGCCGAAGTCCTTGCGGCTGATGGTGGTCTCGGCGGAGACGCCGGCGCGGGTGTTGCCGAACGGGTCAACGGCCACGCCGTTGAATTCGGTGTCCAGGGTGACCGGACGGGTAACGCCCTTGATGGTGAGGTCGCCGGCGAGTTCGTAGCTGTTGCCCTTGGCAACCAGGCCGTTGGAAACGAAGGAGATTTCCGGGAACTGCTCGACGTCGAAGAAGTCGCCGCCGCGGACGTGGCCGTCGCGGTTGGCGTCGCCGGAGTCGAAGCTGGCGGTTTTGATGGTGGCGTTAATCCGGGAATCGGCGACGTCCTCGGCCAGCTCAAGGGTGGCGGCCGCGTCGGTGAACTGGCCGCGGACCTTGCTGATGCCTGCGTGCCGGACGGTGAAGCCGATCTCGCTGTGGGAGTTGTCGAGGGTCCAGGTGCCGGTGGTGATGTCTGCGGGAAGTGCCATGGTGTGCTCCTTGAGGTGTTATGCCGGGTTCGGTTCGCTGGGACTCAATAACTTGAAGTCTCAACTAACTGCTGCATCCAGTATAAACATGCATTTGCATGTTTTGTTCCCTCCCGCGGAACATTTCTTCAAAAACTTAAGTTCTACTGGATGTAGAAGATTTCGGATCGCACGCCATCTTTGAGAAACTGGTAAACATGCCCCAAGCCACTGTCCATCTGCTCCGCCACGGCGAGGTCCATAATCCTGATGGCGTCCTGTACGGCAGGCTGCCCGAATTCCACCTGTCCCGGCTGGGCCAGGAGATGGCCCAGCTGCTGGCGGAATACTTCCGGGAACGGGCCGCTGCCGGTGCCCGCATCACCTACCTGGCAGCGTCACCGCTGGTCAGGGCCCAGGAAACCGCCGCGCCCACGGCTGACGCCCTGCACCTGCCGGTCCATACGGACAGTCGGATCATCGAGGCCCAGAACTACTTCGAGGGCATGAAGGTCAGCAAGGCGGAGCTTCGACGGCCCCGGCACTGGCCGCACCTGGTCAACCCGCTGCGGCCCTCCTGGGGCGAACCGTACAAGGAGCAGGCGGCACGGATGATGGCCGCCGTCCAGGACGCCAGGCTCCAGGCCATCAGCCTGGCTGCAGGCGATTTCGGAGCTGACGGCCCCGAGGCCATCATGGTCAGCCACCAGCTCCCCATCTGGGCCACGCGGCTCAGCGCGGAAGGCCGCCGGCTGTGGCACGATCCACGCAAGCGCGAATGCACGCTCACGTCGGTGACCTCCCTGGTGTTCGACGACGGCGGGAACCTTGCGGACGTCCGTTACAGCGAGCCCGCTGCCGCACTCCTCCCCGGTGCGGCCAGCACCCCGGGAGCCTGACCATGGCCCGGAACATCGACCGGGGGACCGGCAACCTGCCCCTCACCTCGCGCCGCAGCATGCTGGTCACCGGCGGCCTGGCCCTGACGGCCCTGACAGTTGGCCTGTCCGGCTGTGCCCAGGAGGACGCCCTGGCCAAGCAGGCCAAGGCAGGGGACAACAAAAACTACGTGGCCGGTGACGGCTCCGTCACCGAATTCGCCGCCGCGGACCGCAAATCCGCCATCCAGGTCAGCGGCACCCTGTTTAACGGCACTGACGTGGCACCCGCCGACTTCCAGGGCCAGGTCACGGTGCTGAACTTCTGGTTCGCCGCCTGCGCGCCGTGCCGCGTCGAGGCGCCGCTCCTGGAGGAACTGCACCTGGAGTTCAAGGACCAGGGCGTCCAGTTCTTCGGCGTGAACCTCCGGGACGAGAAAGCCACGGCTGAAGCGTTCGATAAGACGTTCAACCTCACCTACCCCAGCTTCGACGACAAGGATGGCGGCGTGCTGCTGGCCGTCTCGGGGCTGGTCCCTCCCGGCGCGGTCCCTACCACCCTGGTCCTGGACAAGCAGGGCCGGGTGGCTTCCCGCGTCCTTGGCGAGATCCAAAAAGGCACGCTGAAAGCCCTCATTACCGCCGCCGTGGCAGAGTAGCCCCGGGCGCCCGTGAACAGCCCCTTCGCTGAAACCATCCTCAACGGCTCGCTGCTGCTGGCCATCCCGGTGGCGCTGCTGGCCGGCCTGGTGTCTTTCCTCTCACCGTGCGTACTGCCCCTGGTGCCCGGCTACCTGGGATACGTGACCGGGCTCAGCGGCGTTGACCTGCAGAAGCAGAAACGTGGCCGGATGTTCGCCGGAATCGGGCTCTTTGTCCTGGGCTTCTCCGTGATCTTTGTCCTGCTGGGCGGCGCGTTCGGCCAGCTGGGCACCCTGATCACCGGCTCGCAGAACGCATGGATCACGCAGCTGCTGGGCCTCCTGGTGATCATCATGGGTGTGGTCTTTATGGGTGGCCTCGGCTGGCTGCAGCGCGACGCCAAGATCCATGCCAAGCCGCCCGCCGGCCTTTGGGGCGCCCCATTGCTGGGGCTGACCTTCGGACTGGGCTGGGCGCCGTGCATCGGCCCCACGTACTCCGCAGTGCAGCTGCTGAGCCTGTCCGGCGGCTCCTCCGCCGCCAAGGGCGCCTTCCTGGCCTTTGTGTACAGCCTGGGCCTGGGCATCCCCTTCCTCCTGATCGCCCTCGCGGTCCGCCGGGGGATGGGTGTGATGTCCTTCTTCCGCAAGCACCGCCTGGCCATCCAGCGGACCGGCGGCGGCATCCTGGTGCTGCTGGGCATCCTGATGGCCAGCGGTGTCTGGGGAACCTGGGTGACCGGGCTGCAGTACTGGTTCCAAACCGATGTGAAGTTGCCGATCTGATGAGCGAGCGTGTGAAGGTAAAAAAGAAATCCCCGGCCCCCGTCGCCGCCGCGAAAGCGGACGCGGCGCTGCCAGCCCTCGGGATCAAAGGTATGCTCCGCTGGGCATGGACCCAGCTGACCAGCATGCGCACGGCGCTGTTCCTGCTGCTGCTCCTGGCTGTTGCCGCGGTGCCGGGTTCCCTGTTCCCGCAGCGCCCCGCGAACCCCTCGATCGTCACGCAGTACATCAAGGACAACCCGGACTACGGCAAGGTGCTTGATGCGCTGCAGCTCTACGATGTGTATTCCTCCGCGTGGTTCTCGGCGATCTACCTGCTGCTTTTTGTCTCCCTGATCGGCTGCGTGGTGCCCCGCGCCATCGCCCACTTCAAGGCGATGCGGTCGCAACCGCCGCGGACCCCCAAACGTCTCTCCCGCCTCCCCGAGTACGGCACCCTGGTGATACCGGCCGACGCCGGGATCCCGGCGTCGGACGCCATCAACGGCGCCGCCGGGCTGCTCCGGAAGCGCGGCTACCGCGTGGACGTCCGGGACGCGGACGGCGCGCGGCCTTCGATCGGTGCCGAACGCGGCTTCGCCAAGGAGGTGGGCAACCTCATCTTCCACACCTCGCTGATCGGTGTCCTGGTCTCCGTGGCGCTGGGCGGCCTGTTCGGCTACAGCGGCCAGCGCATCCTGGTGGAGGGTGACACGTTTGTGAACACGCTGGTGGGCTACGACCAGTTCACCCCCGGCACCAACTTCCAGTCCGGGCAGCTGGAACCGTACTCCATCCAGCTGAACAAGTTTGACATCACCTTCGACCGGGAATCCCAGGGTAAGTTCGGCCAGCCCATCGACTTTTCGGCGGCTGTCACCACCAAGGAAAACCCGGACGCCCCCGCCCGGGACGAGACCCTCAAAGTCAACGACCCCATCACCCTGGGCGGCACCAGCATCTACCTCACCGGTAACGGCTACGCCCCGGTGGTGACCGTCCGCGACGGTGACGGCAACGTGTCCATGCAGGGCCCGGTGGTGGCCAAGCTCCAGGGCGACAACTACTACTCCTCCGTGGTGATCAAGGTTCCCGACGCCGCCCCGGACCAGCTGGGCTTTGTGGGCTTCTTCCTGCCCACCGCGTTCATCACTCCGGAAGGCGTCTCCTTCAGCGCCGACCCCGAACTCTTCAACCCGCAGCTGACGCTGAACTCCTACTACGGGGACCTGGGACTGGACAACGGGGCACCGCAGAACGTCTTCGAACTCGACGTTGAGGACCTCACGCCGCTCAACGCCCGGAACCTCGACGCCGGCGGCATCACCCTCACCCCCGGCGCCTCCTACACCCTTCCGGACGGTAAGGGCAGCATCAGCTTCGACGGCGTCAAGCGCTACATCGGCGTGGACATCCACCACAACCCCGGCCAGGCCTACGCCCTGGCGTTCGCGCTGCTGGCTGTCGCCGGGCTTATCCTGTCCCTCTACATCAACCGGCGCCGCGTCTGGGTCCGGACCGGGACCCATGAGGACGGCCGGACCATGGTGGAATACGGCCTCCTGGCCCGCGGCGAGGACCACCGGCTGGCCGCCGAAGCGGCAGCCCTGAAGGGGCTGTTCGCCACCCAATGGCAGCTGGAACCCGAATCCCCGGACGCATCCCAGCAAACTCCCAGCAGCAAGCGCGATAATAACGCAGGCTCCCCCACCCCAGCTGGCCCCGCCGGGCCCGAAAAGGACCAGTAATGCCGTTCGGAATCAACGAGACCATGGGCCAGTACAGCGAGCTCTTTATGCTGCTGGCCGCTGGCACCTACACCATCGCGTTCATCGCGTTTGCCTGGGACCTGGCCAAAAGCAGCAAGGCCCTGCGCGCCATCGACCTGAAGGCCGCACAGGCCGAGTCGCCCACCAGGGTGCCGGTTGCGGCCGGGGCGGCGCAAGCCGGTTCCCGCTCCGACGCGTCGCATCTGGCCGGGCCTGCGGGCCGGGCCGAACGGCCGTCGTCGGCTGCATCCGCCGGAAACGGCGGCGGGGTCATCACCGCCGACGGCGACATGAAGTACGCCGCCGAGCGCCGCGCGCCCGCGCGTATTGCCGTGGCCCTGACCGTCCTGGGCGTCCTCATCCACGCCGCCGGCGTCATCACCCGCGCCTTGGGCGCCGGGCGGGTGCCGTGGGGCAACATGTACGAATTCCTGACCACCGGCGCGTTTGTGGCCGTGGCCGTCTTCCTGCTGGTGCTGATCCGCCGCGACCTGCGGTTCCTGGGCACCTTTGTGGTAGGCCTGGCCATCATCATGCTGGTGGCGGCATCCGTTGCCTACTTCACCCCGGTGGGGCACCTGGTGCCGGCCCTGCAGAGCTACTGGCTGATCATCCACGTCTCCATCGCGGTGCTCTCCTCCGCCCTCTTCACCCTGACGTTCGCCATGTCCGCGCTGCAACTGGTGCAGTCGCACCGGCAGAAGACCGTGGCTGCCGGCGGCGCGGACAAGCTGGGCTTCATGCGCCTGGTCCCGTCCGCGCTGAGCCTGGAAAACCTCTCCTACCGCATCAACGCCATCGCCTTCATCGGCTGGACCTTCACGCTGATGTTCGGTGCCATCTGGGCCGAGAAGGCCTGGGGCCGGTTCTGGGGCTGGGACACCAAGGAAGTCTGGACCTTTGTCATCTGGGTGGTCTACGCCGGCTACCTGCACGCACGCGCCACCAGGGGCTGGACCGGAACCCGGGCAGCCTGGCTCTCGATCGTTGGCTACCTGTGCGTGGTCTTCAACTTCACCATCGTGAACCAGTTCTTCAACGGCCTGCACTCCTACTCGGGGCTGTAAGGCACCTGCAACGCCCCGGAGGGGGCTGCAAACCACAACGGGCCCTGCCTGGCTGATTCAGCCGGGGAGGGCCCGTTGTGTGTTGCCGGAGTTGCCGGTGTAGCCGGGGGAGTGGGCTGCTACTTAAGCCCGTCCGCGTCGTGTTCGTCGGATTCGTGTTTGTCCGTGCCGGTGCCCTCTTGCCGGTCCCGGGCCTCAAGGTCGGCCTGCAGCTTCTTCAGCCGCTCCGCCTCAGTCTGGTTGCGCCGGCGGGACTCGAGGTTCCGCAGGAATTCGGGATCGTCGTCCGGGGCGGTGGGGTGGCGGCGGGCCTGCTGCTGCGGCGGGGTGCCGCGCGGGCGGCCGATCAGCAGCCACAGGATCGCGCCGACCACGGGCAGGACGATCATCACTACGATCCAGGCCGGTTTGGAGATGCCCCGGGTCTGACGGGCGTCGGTACGGATCACATCCACGAGGCCATACACGAAGATGACGAGGACTGCGACGGCCAGAGCCACACGGAAGAGCATGCCATCAAGTCTATCGTTACCTGCAGGGCAAGGGCCCGGGCGGGAGGCCGCTAAACTTGAATGTGGCCTTTTTGAAATATTCCCTCATCCGTCTTGCGCTGTTCGTCCCGCTTTTCGTGTTGTTCACGATCCTGCAGTTGGGCGCCCTGATGTCAGTCATCTGCGCTGCGCTGATTGCGTTCGCCGTCAGCTACCTCTTTTTCCAGAAGCAGCGTGACGCCGCCGCAGCCAACCTGCACCACCGGTTCTCCGGCAAGGCCAAGCCCATGCGGTCCGCCGGGGAGGTCCAGGACGCCAACGCCGAGGACGCCCTGCTGGACGCCAACCCGGACATCGCCATCAGCAACAACACCAAGGACCCCGGGGCCCGCAGCTAGCGTTTGCTAGAAGCCGTGGCTGAGCACCAGGCCTGCGGCGAACAGCACGCTGTATCCGAGGTTGATCAGGCCGGTCTGCTTCAGGACCGGGATCAGGCTCTTGCGCTTGCGGCCGTTGATCATCAGCCAGGCGGGCATCAGGCACGCGGGGATCAGCAGCAGGACAATCAGCATCCATGGGCGGGCCGGGGCCAGGATGACCACCAGCAGGATGGCCACGGCCAGCATCAGGACGTAGCTTTCCCGGGCGTGCTTGTCGCCCAGCCGGACGGCCAGGGTCTTTTTGCCGGCCTGCAGGTCCGTGGGGATGTCCCGGACGTTGTTGGCCATCAGCAGGGCGGTGGCGATCAGGCCGGTTCCCACGGCGCCGATGATGGCGGGCAGGTCGATCTGGCCCGCCTGCGTGTAGGTGGTGCCGAGGGTGGCCACCAGGCCGAAGAACACAAACACAAACACGTCGCCCAGGCCCATGTAGCCGTACGGGTTCTTCCCGCCGGTGTAGCCCCAGGCCGCCATGACGCAGCCCAGCCCCACCAGGATCAGCCACCAGCTCTGGGTGATGACCACCAGGACCAGGCCAAACGCCATGGCCACGCCAAAGCACGCGAACGCGGCGAGTTTCACATGGTTCGGCTTGGCGGCCCCTGACCCCACCAGGCGCAGCGGACCCACCCGGTCATCATCCGTGCCGCGGATGCCGTCCGAGTAGTCATTGGCGAAGTTCACGCCCACCTGCAGCAGCAGCGCCACGAGCGCCGCCAGGATGGCGTTGAACAGAAGGAATGAATCCATCCCGTAGGCGGCGGCGGAGCCGATCAGCACCGGCGCAATCGCGGCAGGCAGCGTCCGGAGTCGGGCGCCTTGGATCCATTGAGCGGCTGTGGCCACGGTCAGTACCTCATGTTGGTTCGGGAAAACGGCAGGCCAGCTACGCGGCCGCCGCAATGGTGCAGGTCCACTCTACTTTCCCGCGTGCCGGGCGCTGAGCTCCGCTGTCATGGCCAGCCGGTCAGGTTTGCCGTTGGGGAGCATCAGCAGGTCCGGCGCCACCAGCACGGTTTTGGGGGCGAGGTGCCCCAGGGCATCGTGCCATTCGGCGGCCAGCCCGGCGGCGGGGTCCCCGCTGCCGCCCTCCGCCCCGGCGAACGCGACGTAGGCCGCCACGGCCTGGCCCCATTCCGTGGACGGAACGCCGGCCACAAAAGCCGCGGAGACGCCGTCGTTCTTCTCCAGCTCAGCCTGCACCAGCGCGGCGGAAACCTTGACGCCGCCGGTGATGATCACATCGTCAGCACGGCCCAGGACGGTGAGCCGGCCGTCGCCGTCAATGCTGCCCAGGTCGCTGGTCCGGTACCAGCGCACGCCGTCCTCCTCGAAGAAGGTGCGGGTTTCCTCATCCGGGGCCTCAAGGTAGCCGGCGGTGATGGTGTCGCCGCCCAGCAGGATCCGGCCGTCCTCGGCCACGCGCATGGAGACGCCCTCCATCGGGTAGCCGTTGTAGACGCAGCCGCCCGAGGTTTCGGCCGAACCGTACGTGGTGACTACGCGGACCCCGGCCTCCGTGGCGGCTGCCAGCAGCGACGCCGGCGTGGGCGCACCGCCCAGCAGGATGGCGTTGAAGCGGCGGAGCACGGCGAGGGTCTCGGGGGAGGGGTGGTCCAGCAGCCGGCGCAGCTGCGTGGGGACCAGGGACGTGAAGCGGATCTTGTCCGTCAGTTCCAGGGCCGCCTGGGTGAAGGCCTCTGGCGTGAACCCGCCGGACATGTCCATCACCCAGGGCCGGGTGCCGGCGAACAGCGACCTGACCAGCACCTGGATGCCGGCCACGTACTGGACGGGCAGCGCCAACAGCCACTGGCCCTCGCCCTTGAGCGCCAGCGCCGTGGCCATGGAGGACGCCGCCAGGGATTCCACCGTCAGGATGGTCGCCTTGGGCGTGCCGGTGGATCCGGAGGTGCGGACCACCGCCACGGCGTCGTCGCAGCCGGGGGTTTCGACGTGTCCCACCACCAGGGCGCCGTCCGCGCCGAGGGAAAGTTCGACGGCGGGACCCTCACCGTGGAGGGCGGCCGCCAGGGCCTTGAGTGCGGGATCGATGTCCAGGGGCCCGCCGGGGGCTGCCGTGCTGTTCTCTGCACTGTTCATTTGCATTGCCTGCCTTAGAAGTAGTGCGGGAAGTTGGACCAGTCGGGGTCGCGTTTTTGCAGGAAGGCTTCCTTGCCCTCCACCGCCTCATCCGTCATGTAGGCCAGCCGGGTGGCTTCGCCGGCGAACACCTGCTGCCCGGCCAGGCCGTCGTCGGCCAGGTTGAACGCGAATTTGAGCATCCTGATGGCCTGCGGGGACTGCCGGGCGATGTCCGCCGCGTACTCCAGGGCCACTTCCTCGAGCCGTTCATGGTCCACTGCTTCGTTGACGGCACCCATCCGGACCATGTCCTCCGCGGAATATTCGCGGGCCAGGAAGAAGATTTCCCGGGCCGCCTTCTGGCCGATCTGGCGGGCCAGCAGCGCCGAGCCGTAACCGGCGTCGAAGCTGCCCACAGTGGCGTCCGTCTGCTTGAACTTTCCGTGCTGGCGGGACGCGATGGTGAGGTCAGCCACCACGTGCAGGGAGTGGCCGCCGCCGGCCGCCCAGCCGTTGACCACGGCGATCACCACTTTGGGCATGGTGCGGATCAGGCGCTGGACCTCCAGGATGTGGAGCCGGCCCGCGCGGGCCGGGTCGATGCTTTCCTGGGTCTCGCCGTCCGCGTAGCGGTAGCCGTCCCGGCCGCGGATCCGCTGGTCCCCACCGGAGCAGAACGAGTGCCCGCCGTCCTTGGGCGAGGGGCCGTTGCCGGTGAGCAGGACGGTGGCCACGTCCGGGCTCATCCGGGCGTGGTCCATGGCGCGGTAAAGCTCGTCCACGGTGCCGGGCCGGAAGGCGTTCCGGACCTCGGGCCGGTTGAACGCGATCCGGACTGCGGGCAGGTCCCGGACCCATCCGCCGTCAGCATCCCGCTCCACCTGGCGGTGGTAGGTCATGTCCTGGAAGTCGTCGAATCCGGACACAACCCGCCAGCGGGTGGGGTCGAAGACGTCGGACACCGGTGCGGGGATTTGATTGCTCACCGTGCAAGTCTAGTAATTGGCCTCAGCTGATGCAGAACTCGTTGCCTTCAGGGTCCGCCATGGTGTGCCAGGAGTGCGGGCCCTGGCTGGCGGTCCACAGGAACGTGGCGCCCCTGGTTTCGAGCTCACTGCGCACCTCGTCCTTGTCCCGGCCTGCCAAGTTCAGGTCCCAGTGCACCCGGTTTTTGCCGGTCTTTTCCTCCAGTCCGATCTGGAAGAGCAGCCGACGGGTGGGGGCCTTGGACGCTATCTCCTCCGGCGGCCGGATGGCGGCGCCGTCCTTCCACACCAGGTTTCCGCGGTGCGTGATGGTCTGGTCCCCGGTGGCGAACCCCTGCTCGATCATGGACCGGATGAAGGCTGCGTCCTGCGGTTCCACCGCCCACTGCAGGGTTTCGGCCCACCAGTCGGCCAGCTGGTGGGGGTTCCGGCAATCAATGACAATCTGGATATTCAGTCCCATCCAACCAAGGTACGGTGGCAGGTGCTCCGGTGGAAGGTTGCGCTTGCGTGCCAGGTGCGGATCGGGGTGGCATGCGGCTGCGGGGAAGCGCTGCCAGGCCTTGCGGGAAAACGCCTATAACGTTGGAAAGTACTCTTGACAATATGTCATGACATGGGTCACAGTTTACCAGGAAAGGCTTTTCCCCCGGCGGTGTTGCCGGTGGCGGACAAGCCTCCAGCCAAGGGCTACGAGCTGGCCCAGGAGCATTAGCGAGAGACAGGACAAGGCATTGTCAGAGAAGACAAGAATCTCCAGCATCACCCGCCGGCAGTTCGGCATGACGGCACTAGGACTCTCAGCCCTGGCAGCGGGCCTCTCGGCCTGCGGCAGTGGCGGCGGCTCCACCGACGGCGGCGCCAAGACCCTTCAGCTGGTCCTCTCCGGCGACACCAACCAGGGCGGCGCGTTCGCAGCCGCCGCGGCCAAGTACAAGGAAGCCACCGGCATCACCATCGAAGTGGTGGACGTCCCCACCGCGGACATCACCACCAAGCTCAAAAACGCGGCCACGGCCAACGACCTGCCGGCCCTGGCGCGGGTCACCAGCGTCGACCCGCTCTGGGTCAACCAGCTCCAGGACCTCACGGACATCGCCAAGTCCCACGGCATCAGCGAAAACTTCCTGCAGGAATCCCCGGACGGCATCATCCCCGCCATCCCGTCCGACCTCACGGCCGTGGGCCTGTTCGTCAACAAGAGCCTGTTCGAAAAGGCCGGCGTGGCGTTCCCCACCGAGATCGACAAAGCCTGGACCTGGGATGAGTTCATCGCGGCAGTCACCGAGGTGCGCGAGAAAGCCGGCGCCAAGTACGGCGTGGTGATGGACCGCTCCGGCCACCGCCTGCGCGCCATGATGTACGAGTTCGGCAGCACCGCCTTCGCCAAGGAGGGCGACAAGTACGCTGCGGACGACAAAGCCGTGGAAACCCTTGAGTACTTTGCCAAGATCAACGACGACAAAACCATGCCCAAGTCGGTCTGGCTCAGCGGCGAGGACGGCAACGCGATGTTCAAGTCCGGCCAGGTGGCCGCGTACTACTCCGGCAGCTGGCAGGTTGCGGACTTCAACAAAAACATCAAGGACTTCGAGTGGATGTCGGTGCCGCTGCCCAAGCAGCCGGTCAACGCCACCAACCTCGGCGGCGGCTTTATGGTCGCCTTCAAGGACACCGGTGCCGATGAGGAAGCCAAGAAGTTCATCGACTGGTTCTACGACGACGCCAACTACACCGAGTTCGCACAGCTGGGCGGCTACATCCCGGCCAAGGACCTCAAAGTGGAGTACCAGTTCCAGCAGCCGTCCTTCGACCTGTACCAGAAGCAGATCGCGGAGAACGATGCCAAGGGCGACAACGCCATCAAGCGTGTGGTCATGGAAGCCTACGCCGAGGCCCCGTTCTCGGGTGACCCGCTGCGTGAAGAGACTGTCAAGATGCTTTCCGGCAGCCAGGACGCCAAAACCACGGTGGAGAACATCGTGAAGCTCTACAACGGCGCCTGAGTTCCATGGCACAGCCAACCATCACCCCGGCCCCGGAGCAGGCTCCTGCCCCGGCAGTCCGGAGCAAGTCCCAGCAGAACCGCCGGAACCGCTACGTCCTGGCACCGCTGATCCTCCTGGGCGTCAACGTGGTCCTGTTCCTGGTGTTCTTCGTCTGGCCCGGAGCCCTGGGTTTGTTGTATTCCTTCACGGACTACCGGGGCGTTGGCAAACTGAACTTCATCGGCCTGGCCAACTTCCAGAAGCTCTTCGCGGACAGTACCTTCTACGCTGCGCTGGGCCGGACGTTCGTTTACACCGTGCTCTCGGTGCCGCTGGTGTTTGTGTGTTCCCTCGGGGTGGCCTCGCTGCTGGTCAGCAAGGCCGTCCGGGGGCGCACCGCCGCCAAGATCATCATCTTCCTGCCCTGGCTGATCTCTCCCATCGTGGTGGGCGTCATCTGGAAGTGGCTGTTCGGCCAGGACTTCGGGTTTGTGAACTTCCTGATCACCAGCGCCGGCGGCAGCGCGGTGCCGTGGTCCAGCAATGGGAACCTGGCCCTGATGGTGGTGATCTTCGCCTCGGCCTGGGGCGGTACCGCCTTCAACATGCTGCTGTTCATCGCGGCCCTGAAAAACATCCCGGAGGCCCTGCTGGAGGCCGCCGAACTGGATGGGGCCAACGCGTGGCAGCGCTTCCGGAACGTCACGTTCCCGGGCATCGCGCCGACGTCGTTCATGGTCATCCTGCTCTCCACGATCGGCTCCATGAAGGAGTTCGCCATGATCCAGGCGCTGACCAACGGCGGCCCGGGCACGGAAAACACCCTGATCGTGCAGTACATCTACAAAACCGGCTTCGAGCAGTCGAAGGTGGGCTACGCCAGCGCCGCGTCGATGGTGCTGATGGTGGTCCTGCTGGCGATCGCGCTCATCCAGCTGCGGTTCAACCGGAAGAAGGCCTGACCCATGGCAACAGCTGCCAACCTCCCGCCCGCCGTGGCGGAAGAACCAGCCCTCGGCGCCGAAGGGGCCGCTGCCCGGCCCCGTAACCGCAAACGGAAAAACAGCGAAGCCGTAGGCCGGACCTCCCTGCCGCTGACCGTGCTGATGTGGGTCATCGCCGCCCTCTACGCAATTCCGCTGCTCTGGTTCCTGCTGAGCTCCTTCAAGCCCGGCAGTGAACTGTTCAGCTACCCGCTGTCGCTGATCCCGCGGGAATGGACGTTCCAGGGCTTTGTGGACGCGTGGGAGCGGGTGGACTTCGCCCAGTACTTCCTGAACACGGCCACGGTGGCGATCGTCACCACCGTCCTGACCGTCTTCTTCAGCGCCTGCACCGGTTACGCGCTGGCCAAGTACAACAACAAGGGCACCCGGCTGTTTTTTGTGTGCATCCTGGCCACCACCATGCTGCCCACCGAGGTGATCCTGAACCCCACCTTCACGGTGATCCGGGACCTGGGCCTGTACAACTCGCTGGCCGGCATCATCGTCCCCTCCGTCATCACCGCCACCGGCGTGTTTATGTTCCGGCAGTTCTTCCTGACGGTTCCCGATGACCTGCTGCACTCGGCACGGATCGACGGCGCCAGCGAGCTGGCCATCTTCTTCCGGATCATGCTCCCGCTGTCCAGGCCCATCCTGTTCACCCTGGCCATCTTTTCCTTCCAGTGGCGCTGGAACGACTACATCTGGCCGCTGATCGTGCTCAACGATCCCAAGTGGTACACGCTCCAGGTGGCGCTGCGCAGCATTGTGGGCGCCGAGAACATCGACTGGCCGGTCCTGCTGGGCGCGTCCGTGATCTCCCTCCTGCCGCTGGTGCTGGTGTTTTTTGTGTTCCAGAAGTACGTGCTCAACGCCGACGTCAGCGCCGGCCTCAAGGACTGACCCCGTTCCGCCCCGGCGGGACCTCTGAAAGGTAAGCATTTTGCAGACAGTTGTTGCCGACGCCGGTTTCCTTACCCGGGTGGCAAAGGCGGCGGACGGTTTTGTGGCGGCAATGCTGGACACGGACGACGGCGGCGCGCAGGTTTTGGCGCACCGGCCCGCCATGTCCCGGCTGCTGGCGTTGCTGGCCGTCTACACGGAGCCCGGTTCCGCCTATCACGGCCAGGATTGGCTGGGTGCGGACATGGACGCCTGCCTGGCCCGGCTGGAACAGCTGCAGGGCCCCACGGGCCTGTTTGACGGCACCAACCTGTGCTCGCCGCCGGACTCCGCGTTCACCCTGAACGACGTGTGCCTGGCCCTGGGCCTGATCCGGGGCGGCGCGGCGGCAGCCGCCGATCCGTTGCTGGTGGGGGTGGCGGAGCGGCTGGGGGGCATCATCGCCCGGGCCACGGACGCCATGGTGGCCGGCGGCGTGCACACCCCCAACCACCGGTGGGAGCTCTGCGCCGCGCTGGCACAGATGAACCAGCTGCAACCGCGGCCGGACATCGACCCCCGGATTGCGGAGTGGCTGGCCGAAGGGATCGACCAGCTGCCGGACGGCATGTACTCGGAGCGCAGCCCGCTGTACGCAACGGCGGTCACCAACCCTTCCCTGCTGGCCATCGCGGACAGCTCGGACCGGCCGGAACTGCTGGACCACGTCCGGGCCAACCTCACCGCGTTCCTGCCCTGGTTCAACCCGGACGGCACGGTGGAATCGGTGCACTCCCGCCGGCAGGACCAGTGGCAGGCCTTCGAAGCGGCCCCGTTCCTGCCCTTCTACCGCCGGCTCGCTGCCCAGGACGGGAACCCGGAGTTCGCGGCGGCCGCGGCCTGGCTGGAGGGCTTCCCGCTGCACGAACCGGCCAAGCTGCTGGCGCTGACCCGGCTGGATCCTTTGGTGGGCCAGGCGCTGGAGGCTGTGCCGGCGTCGGCCGCCGTTATGCCGCCGCCGCTGGTCCCGGCGGAGGCTGCGCTGGAAAGCTGCGGTGTATTCCGGTTCCGGGAGGCCGGCGCCGTGACCACGGTGTTCGGCGGCTGCGACCACCAGGAACCCGGGGTGGTATCCGGGCTGGCCACCAACCCCACGTTCCTGCGCTTCGCGGCGGGCGCGGCGGTCCTCTCCGGCGTGCGCCTTTCCCGCAGCTTCTTCGACCTGGGCCCGTTCCGCAGCCAGCACACCCGCCGCACGGGCAGCTCCGTCGCCCTGTCAGAGGAGCTGGCCGCGACCTTCTACCTGCCCCTGCCTGCCGCGAAACGCCGGGCGGACGGCATCTACGCGCTTGAACATGAGGGCCGGTTCAGCGCCGCCATGGACTTCAGCAGCCGCCCCACGGTGGTGCACCGGCTGTCCACCAGCGTGGATGTCAGCGTGGCCGGCGCCGCGACGGTTGTTGACGTGGCCTTTGACGGCACGGACACCGCCTACGCCCTGGAACTGACCTTCGCACCCGGCGGCGAGCTGGAGGGCGTGGTGCCGCTGGATGAACCGGACACCTACCAGCTGGTGGCGGAGACGGGCCGGTACCGGGTGGGGACGGACGTCATCGAGTTCGGCCCTGGCCTTGCCGCCGATCCCGATTCCCCGGCGGCATACAACCCCGGCGAAAGCTACCGGTACCTCGCGGGCACCAACGCCGCAGCAGGGGTGAAGGTGTTTATCACCGGGCGCACCATCGGCACCCGCCGCTTCACGTTCCGGGCAGCGGGCGCCTAGGCCTGCAGCTGCTGCATCTGCTCAAAGAGTTCGGGCGGGATGGCGTACAGGAACACCACTGCCAGCAGGTTCTTCGCCGCGTGGACGAAGTAGGAAAACATCAGGTTCTTCCCGGTCCACACATAGACGAACACCAGGGTTGCGCCCATGGCCAGGTAGGGGAGCAGGGCGGTGAGGGTGATGGCTTCCCGGCCGGCGATGTGCAGCGCGGCGAACAGCACCACGGACAGGGCGCAGCAGAGCCAGATGTTCAGCCGCCGGCTCAGCTTGCCGATCAGCAGGTGCCGGAAGATGAACTCCTCCACGAACGGGCCGGCCACCACCAGCAGCGGCACCATCAGCCACGCGGGCACCTGCTGCATCAGCCGCTGCAGCCCGGCCTGGTTGACGGACGTCTGGACCTCACCGCCCAGCGCCACCAGCACAGCCGTCAGGATCATCATCACGATCACGCCCGCAGGCACCATCAGCACCGTGAACCAGGGCCGCGTGGCCAGCACGCGGAGGTCCCGGCCCACCACCTTCCGCGCCGCCAGGAACGCCAGGATGCCCACCGAGGCGTAGAACAGCAGGTTCAAAGCGTAGGAGGCCGCTGCGGGTGACGGCGACAGCTGCGCCACCAGCGGGGCCAGGAACTCCCCGGCCAGGGCGAAGATCCCCGCGAAGCCGATGTAGAGAATCACGGCGGCATAATCCAGGCGGGAGAAGCGGTACAGCTGCGGCTGCAGGGCAGGGGAAATCCGGTGGGCGGTGGCCATGGTTTCAGCCTAGTCTCCCCTCCCGTTGCCCTATCACTTATGGCTCCCATTGGGCCCTTTTAGCGACCATAAGTGATAGGGCAACGGGGGGAGGTCGGGGTACAGGGGCGGGGCGGATCCGGTACTGCAGACACCGGAAGTGTTGTGCGCGTCACGTGGCACCCTTCGCGTCTTGTACGATGGACGAGCCGCGCGAAGCTTCGGCTGTGCGAAGGATCATGGATGTAATCGGTTGCCCCCGGGGCTAAACACCGAATTATGTGATCTGGATCATTCGCCCCCGGATGCGGCCAACCCCCAACCTACAAGGAATCGTTGTGCCTCAAAGTACCCCCTCAGATCTTAAGAACACCCCGGCCGCGGCCACGTCTGACCCGTCCCTCAGCGCCGAGGGATACAGCAAAACGCTGGGCCGCCGCCACGTCACCATGATCGCCATGGGCGGCGCGATCGGCGTCGGCCTCTTTATGGGTGCCGGCGGCCGGCTGGCCTCCACCGGCCCCGCCCTGATCTTCTCCTACGCCATTGCCGGCGTCATCGCGTACCTGCTGATGCGGGCCCTCGGTGAACTCATCATGTACCGCCAGACGTCAGGCTCATTCGTCAGCTACGCCGGCGAGATGTTCGGCCGCAAGGGCGCCTATGTGTCCGGCTGGATGTACTTCATCAACTGGGGCATGACGGGTATCGCTGAACTGATCGCGATCGGCCTGTACTTCCAGTTCTTCTTCCCCAACGTCCCTGTGGAGGTCAGCGCCATTGCCGCGCTCCTGCTCCTGGTGGCCGTGAACCTGCTCAGCGTCAAGGCGTTCGGCGAGTTCGAATTCTGGGCCTCCTGCCTCAAGGTGGGCGCCATCCTGATCTTCCTGGCAGTGGGCACCTTCATGGTGGTCACCAACGCCAAGGTGGGTGACGGCAACGCCTCGGTGAACAACCTCTTCGCTGCTGAAGGCGGCATGTTCCCGAAGGGCGCCCTGGTGATGGTGCTTGTCCTGAACGCCGTGATCTTCGCCTACAACGGCATCGAACTGGTCGGCATCACCGCAGGCGAGATGCAGAACCCAAAGCGCGAAGTGCCCAAGGCCATCCGCGCCGTTGTGCTCCGCATCGTGGTGTTCTACGTCGGTTCTGTAACCCTGCTGGCCATGCTGCTTCCCTCCGACCAGTACGTGGCCGGGACCTCACCGTTCGTCACCGTGTTCGGCCAGATGGGCCTGGGCTGGGTGGGCGATGTGATGAACATGATCGTCATCACCGCGGCCCTGTCCTCCTGCAACTCCGGCCTGTACTCGATCGGCCGGGTCTTCCGCACCATGGCCAACAACGGCCACGCCCCGCAGTGGCTCACCAAGATGTCCTCCCGCCACGTCCCGTACGCCGCCATCCTGGCCATCGCGGCGTTCTACCTGGTGGGCATCCTGCTGAACATCTGGCTGGGCGGCTCCTACGCCTTCGACCTCGCCCTGAACACCGCCTCGATCGGCGTGATCTTCACCTGGGGCGCCATCTTCGCCAGCCAGATCGCGCTGCGCCACCGCAAGGGCGTCACCTCCAGCCTGCCCATGCCCGGTTCGCCGTGGACCAGCTGGGCCGGGCTGGTGGCACTGCTGGTGATTGTGGTCCTGATCGGCTTCGACACCATGACCAACAAGGGCGGTGAGGTCTTCTACCTGGGCCTCTGGACCCTGGCGACCATCCCGTTCTTCGCCCTGGTGCTGTGGCTCGGCTGGCAGAAGGTCAGGAACAACGCACCGAAGAACGAGCTCTACAGCTAGGAATTCTTCGGCAGCCGCCAGGCTGGTTGGAAGCGTACGACGGCGGGACGCCCCTAGGGTGCCCCGCCGTCCGGCGTTTAACGGGAGAGCCCGTCAGGGCGCCGTCGTTTTGAGGTGGCGGGCGAAGTGGTCCTCAATCCGCTGCCAGGCTTCCGGTGCAGACTCCGGATCCGGCCCGATCCCCAGCACCCGCATCAGCGGCCGCAGGACGGCGGGCCCGGCCTCGGATTCGTTGAGGAACGCATGGCCGGCGTGGGGAAACTCCTTGACGTCGTTTTCGATCCCCAGATCATCAAGGACGGTTTCCAGCCTGGCGGCGGCACCCTTGAGGGTTTTGTCCCGGGCGCCGAAATTGGCCACGATGGGGCAGGCGTCACGGAGGGCCTCCTCCGGATGCCCGGGGAGCTTCCCGTAGTTGACCGCCGCGGCGTCAAACCCGTCGCGGGCCGCCAGGAGGGCAAAGCCGCCGCCCATGCAGAAGCCGATCACGCCCGTCCTGCCGGTGCTGTCCGAGGCGCCGGCCAGCCAGGCACGCGCCACGGAAATGTCCGTAAACGCCGTACCGTGGCCGCTGACCAGGCTTTGCATCGTTGCCACCAGGCAGCGCCTGCGGCCGTCGCTGAAAAGGTCGACGGCGAGGGTCAGGTACCCCGCCCGGGCCAGCCGGTCCGCGTGGCCCATTGAGTTCGCGTCCAGGCCGAATGCCTCGTGGATCATCACCACGGCGGGGAACGGGCCCGGCCCCGGGGGCGTGGCCAGATAGCCGCGCAGGTTGGTGGAACCGCCGGCAACTGCGCTTTCGGCGCTAAGGTCAATGAAGGTCATGGGGCAAGGCTAGCGGCGGCTGCCGGCAACAGGCCGCAGGGCTGGCTGTGCGGAATGGACTCGCCGGCTGGAATCCCTGGCTGCTGCGTCCGCACAGCAGAACGGCGGCGGATCCCGTGGGATCCGCCGCCGTCTATGCGCTGCGTTCCAGCAATGCAGCGGGCTACCCGAAGGCGGTGCCCGGCTGCCTCAGCCTGAACCTAGTTGCGCTTGAATTCGTCCTTGACGCTTTCGCCGACCTTCTTTGCGTCGGCCTTGACCTGGTCAGCCTGGCCTTCGGCCTTGAGCTTGTCATTGTCGGTTGCGTTTCCTGCAGCTTCCTTGGCTTTTCCGCCCATGTCTTCCGCTGCGTTGCTGATCTTGTCTCCGAGGCCCATGCTGGTTGCCACCTTTCGTTGCGTTGATCAAATACTGCATTTTCACCATAACACGAAGCTTGCTTACTAAATCAAGCTGGACCGGACTTTCCCTGCCTGTAAGTTGTCGGCGGCCACGGCTAGGCTCGAAGCATGGACCAAAGCACAAACGTCACCCGGCACATCCAGGCAACACCTGACCAGGTCTGGGCCGTGATCACGGACATTCCCGGCTCGGCCACCACACTGTCCGGCGTCGAAGCTGTCCAGCCGCTCACGGACGGTCCTTACGGCGAGGGAACACGCTGGAAGGAGACCCGGAAAATGATGGGCCGGTCCGAGACCGTTGAGATGTGGGTGGCCCAGGTGGATCCGACCCGCAGCACCACGGTCAAAGCGGAGCAGGGCGGTGCCGACTACAGCACCCGGTTCAGCTTGGCACCACGCGAGGGCGGCACTGACCTCACTGTCACCTTCGGCACCCACGTGGACAACCCTTCGGCGGCCATGCGCGTGATGTTGGCCGTGTTCGGCAAGGTCGGGCTGGCCATCACCCGCAAGGCCCTCGCCAAGGATCTCGCGGACATTGCGGCCAAAGCGGAGTCGCTTTAGTGGCGGCCACCCGGGCACGTGCCCCCAAGGTCGCCGCGCCGCAGCTCTCCCGGGCACTCCTGGCGGGCGTGGACCTGATGGACCTGGAGTCGGCCGGATTCCACAGCGGCGAACGGTATGACGGTGTCCGGTTCCACCGGGCAGCAGCGGACGGTCTGGACCTGGGCGGTGCTGATTTTTCCGAATGCGAGTTCCAGGGCATCTCCTTCAACGACACCCAGCTCCGCGGCGCCACCTTCCGTGACTGCATCATCGGCGAGCTGTACGCCCCCGTGTTCCGGGCCGCCCGGAGCGCCTGGCGGGACGTCGAGGTCCGGAACCCCCGGCTGGGGTCCGCGGAACTCTACGAAAGTGGCTGGCAGTCGGTCCATATCGATGGCGGCAAGCTGGACTTCCTCAACCTGCGCGGCGCCAAACTCACCGACGTCCTGATCAGCGACTGCATCATCAACGAACTGGACCTTGGGTCGGCCACCGGAACGCGGGTGGCACTGAAAAACTGCACCATCGGCACCCTTGACGTCAGCGGCGCAAAGCTCAAGGACGTTGACCTCCGCGGGACCGAATTCCGGTCCATCAGCGGGCTCGGCAGCCTGGCAGGTGTGGTGGTGGACGAGTACCAGTTAAGCCTCCTGGCGCCGTTGCTGGCGGCGCACCTGGGGTTGACGGTCCTGTAACGCCCCGGCTGGGGCGCTTCGCAACGACGGGTGCCCCGTGTACTATTTACAGAACGAACGGTCGGTAAGTGGTTTTCCGCGTTGCCGGGCGCCGATGACAGTGCTGTTGATCGCGTGAAGGGTGTTTCCATGGCTGCAACCGCAGGTCCGCAGGCTTTCCTTGTTGGCGGGGTACGAACCCCGGTGGGCCGGTACGGCGGCGCGCTGTCAGCCGTCCGCCCCGACGACCTGGCGGCCCTGGTGGTCCGCGAGGCGGTGGCCCGGGCCGGGCTCGATCCGGACAGCATCGACGAGGTCATCCTGGGCAACGCCAACGGCGCCGGTGAGGAAAACCGGAACGTGGCCCGGATGGCCACCGTCCTGGCCGGGCTGCCCCTCCACATTCCCGGTATCACTGTCAACAGGCTCTGCGCCTCGGGGCTGAGCGCCATCATCCAGGCCAGCCACATGATCAAGTCAGGCGCCGCGGACATCGTGATCGCCGGCGGGGTGGAGTCCATGAGCCGGGCGCCGTGGGTCCAGGAGAAGCCAGCCGCCGCCTTCGCCAAACCCGGCCAGATTTTCGATACCTCCATCGGGTGGCGGTTTGTGAACCCGGAGTTCCAAAAGGGACCGCTGTCCAGGGATGGCAAAATGACGTTTTCCATGCCGGAGACCGGCGAGGAAGTGGCCCGCGTGGACGGCATCACCCGCGAAGAAGCGGACGCCTTTGCCGTCCGCTCGCACGCGCTGGCGCTGGACGCCATTGCCGCCGGCCGCTTCAAGGACGAAATCGTGCCCGTGACGGTGGCTACCAGGAAATCGGAGACCGTGGTGGATACCGATGAAGGCCCCCGGGCCGGTACCACCATGGACGTCCTGGCCGGGCTGCGGCCTGTGGTCCGCGGCGGCAGCGTGGTCACCGCTGGAAACTCCTCCACCCTGAACGACGGCGCATCCGCCATCATTGTGGCCTCGGAAGAAGCCATCAAAAAGCTGGGCCTGGTCCCGCGTGCCCGCATCGTCGACGGCGCGTCGGCCGGCTGCGAACCGGAAATCATGGGCATCGGCCCGGTGCCCGCCACCCGCAAGGTCCTGGCGCGGAGCGGGCGCACCATCGGTGAGGTTGCCGCCGTCGAACTTAATGAGGCCTTTGCCACCCAGTCCCTGGCCAGCATCCGCCGCCTGGGCCTTGACCCGGACATTGTGAACCGCGACGGCGGCGCCATCGCCCTGGGCCACCCGCTTGGTTCCAGCGGCTCCAGGATCGCCATCACCCTGCTGGGCCGGATGGAGCGCGAAGATGCGGCGCTGGGCCTGGCCACCATGTGCATCGGTGTGGGCCAGGGCACCGCCCTGCTGTTGGAGAAAGTCTGATGCCGGGCGCCGTGGACCTGGCCGCCGAAACCTTCTCCGCCCTGCTGGTGGAGGAACGCGCCGACCGGGTGGTGGTGCTGCTCAACCGGCCGGAGGTCCGTAACGCCATAGACCAGCAGATGGTCGACGAGCTGCACGTGGTGTGTACGGCACTGGAACAGACCCCGCGGATCCTCGTCATCGCCGGTACTGACGGTGTTTTTGCATCCGGCGCCGACATCAGGCAGTTGCGGGAACGGCGGCGGGACGATGCGCTGCAGGGCATCAACTCCACAATCTTCATCAGGATTGCCAAGCTGCCCATGCCGGTCATCGCCGCGCTGGACGGCTACTGCCTGGGCGGCGGCGCGGAGCTGGCCTACGCCGCCGACTTCCGGATCGGCACGCCGTCAGTGCAGATCGGCAACCCGGAAACCGGGCTGGGAATCCTCGCCGCTGCGGGGGCCGGCTGGCGCCTCAAGGAGCTGGTGGGGGAGCCGGTGGCCAAGCAGATCCTGCTGGCCGGACGGGTCCTCGGCGCCGAGGAGGCCCTGGCCGTCAATCTCATTTCCGGGATCCATGACACGGCGGACCTGATGGCCGCCGCCCACAGCCTGGCGGACCGGATCGGACGGCAGGACCCGCTGGCCGTGCGGATCACCAAGCAGGTGTTCCACGCCCCGGCTGAAGCCCACCCCCTCATCGACCAGCTGGCCCAGGGCATCCTCTTCGAATCGCAGGCGAAGTTCGACAGGATGCAGGCCTTCCTGGACACCAAAGCTGCCCGGGGTACCCAGCCCGGCGGAAAGAAGGACTCATGACCAACCCCCAGCTTTCCCCCGGCCTGCCGGGGTCCATCGGTGTCCTGGGCGGCGGCCGCATGGGCGCCGGCATCGCCCACGCGTTCCTGGTCAAGGGTGCGGACGTGGTGGTGGTGGAGCGCGACGCCGAGGCTGCCGCCGCCGCCCGCGACAGGGTCCTGTCCGCCGCGGCCAAGAGTGTTGAACGCGGCGCAGTGACGGCCTCCGTGGATGACCTCGCGGCGCGCCTGGAGGTGGTCACCGGCTACGGCGCGTTCGCGGGACGGGAACTGGTGGTGGAGGCAGTTCCGGAGGACTGGGAACTGAAGGTCGCGGCGCTCCGGGGGATCGAGGAGCAGTTGACCGCCGGTGCGTGCATCGCCTCAAACACGTCCTCGCTGTCCGTGACCGGGCTGGCCAACGAACTGAAGCGGCCCGAGGACTTTTTGGGCCTGCACTTCTTCAACCCCGTCCCGGCCTCCACCCTCATCGAGGTGGTCCTGGGCGAACGGACCTCCGCCGGGCTCGCCGCCGCAGCGCGCAACTGGGTGGCAGCGCTGGGGAAGACTGCTGTTGTGGTCAACGACGCGCCGGGGTTCGCGTCCTCCCGCCTGGGGGTGGCCATTGCCCTGGAGGCCATGCGGATGGTGGAAGAGGGGGTTGCCTCTGCCGAAGACATCGATGCGGCTATGGTCCTGGGCTACAAGCACCCCACCGGACCGCTGCGGACCACGGACATTGTGGGCCTTGACGTGCGCCTGGGCATTGCCGAATACCTGCACTCCACCCTGGGGGAGCGCTTCGCCCCGCCGCAGATCCTGCGGGACAAGGTGGCCCGCGGCGAACTGGGCCGCAAGACCGGCCGCGGGTTCTTCGACTGGCCCGCCCAGTAACGCGTTCCGGCTAGTCGAAGAAGCCCACGATGTAGCCGATGAAGTAGAGCAGGAACAGCACCACGCCGGCACCGATGGCACCCACCCAGAAAATCTGCTGGCCCTTGCCGGAGCCTTTCTGGCGCGGTTCCGACGTTCCAGCCACCGATCCTTCGCCCGGCGGTGTTTCGCCCGGTGGAACGCCGCCGCCGGGTTCCAGGCCTGTGATCTTGTCGTCCTCGGGGTCCGGATTGGTACCTGACACGTCAACTCCCTCGCTCGCGGTCCTGCAGTCCCCACACTAACGGGCAGCGGAGTGTGGGCCTAGGCTGATGCAGTGACTTTTATGAACCCCGTAACCTTGACCGGCCGCCGCGTGATCCTGGAACCGCTGGCGCCGGAACACCATGACGGCCTGGTGGACGCAGCCGCGGACGGCGAACTGTGGCGTCTCTGGTACACCTCGGTGCCCACCCCGGAGGGCATGGCAGCCGAAATCCGGCGCCGGCTGGACCTCCAGGAGCAGGGCAGCATGCTGCCGTTCACCACGAGGCTGGCGGACCCGGCCACCGGCGGTCCGGGCCAGGTCATCGGGATGACCACCTACATGAACATCGACGCCGCAACACCGCGGGTGGAGATTGGCTCCACCTGGAACGCGGCGTCCTCGCAGGGCACCGGCACCAACCCGGAGTCCAAGCTGCTCCTGCTGGAACACGCGTTCGAGGCGCTCGGCTGCCCGGCCGTGGAGTTCCGCACGCACTGGCTGAACCACCAGTCACGCGAAGCGATTGCACGGTTGGGCGCCAAGCAGGACGGCGTGCTCCGGAACCACTCGCGGACCTCGGACGGGATACTCCGCGACACCGTGGTGTTCTCCATCCTGGAGCACGAGTGGCCCATGGTCCGCGCCGGGCTTGAGTACAGGCTGGCCCGGCGCGGGTAGGGGGGGCGGCTACCTCCGTGCGAGCTGTGCCGGTTTGACTGCCCCCATGATCGCTGAGGCGTAGGCACGATGCCCGGCCTGGTTCGGGTGGAAGTTGTAGTCCGCAGTGGTCAGGGCAAGATTCAGTTGCAGCCATGGGTCCGCGGAGTTGACCTGGTGTCCTGCGAACCGTGCCGTCATATCGACGTACTGTGCGTTGGCGTGGAAGGCAGTGTTGGCGGTGTTCACGGCTGCTTCGATCGTTGTATTCAGCCGGATGGTCGCCCCATTCATCAGCTGCTGGTTTTCTGCTGGAATAGGAGCAAAGGGGCTGGCCGGATCAAAAAGGAACGGATAGCCCAGGACTGCAATCCTCGCGTTTGGTGCTGCCGCATGGATGGCAGCGTAAGTCTGGGCAAGGCCGGCCTGGAGCAAACCGAGGTTAGTGGGCGACGTGAGGTAGTCCAAGGTGCCGGCGCAGACAGCCGCGGGCTGGGTGGCGCAGACTCCAAGGGCGTAGGAGAAGCCCACATCGTTGGCTCCGGCGGTGATGCTGACCAGTTCAGTATCCGCGGAGATCGCCCCCATGAAGGCCAGGGACGCGAGTTGCTCCTGCACTGTGGGAGTTACGATGACGCGGTCATAGAAGGGGCTGGCCTGTGACAGGACCGCTCCATGGCAGGCACCGTTGGCCACGAGGTTTACCCGGCCCGTTGTTCCCACCACGTCCACGTAGCCCGGATTGCTCTGCCAGCAAGCCACCCCCGCGGGGCGTAAGGCTAAGCCGGCGCCTGTGCCTGCCGTGTATGAGTCGCCCAGCGCAACATAGTCCGCCTGCGGAGGCGGCGCTGCCTGTGCAGGGAGTGCCGTGAAACCGAGTGCCATTGCCGTGGTGGCAAGGACGGCCGCAAAGGCCCCCCGCCGCCGTCGTAAAGCCAAAATTGCCATGATGTTCTCCTTTGAACAACAGCGTTCCTACGTGGCGGGCGGTGGGCTCGCAAGTGACACCGTACGCCTGATTGCGCCGCAGGTCACCGGCTGGTGTGCACGAAGTGCCTCCCGGGCTGTGATTAGCTTTCGGAATGAGGAATTCGGGCAGGTCCGTCGTCTGGGATGGCGCCGTTAATGCGTGGCACGTAACGGGCGGAGTGTTCCGCATGGGGCGCCGGGAATGGCTCACCGCGGCAGGCTGGCAGCAGGCGCACGACGACGGCATCCGCACCGTGGTGGACCTCCGTAACGCCGCGGAGGTGCGCCGCCGGGACACGGACCCTTCCGTTGTGCCCGCCGACCTGCACGGCATCACTGTGGTCGCGGCGCCCACCGAAGTGCCCGGCGACCCCGACTTTGCGGCCGTCTGCGGCCCTTACTTGAACAACCCCGCCTATTACGCGGACAACGCCCGGCTGTTCCCGGACAAGCTGGTGGATGTCTTCCGGGCGCTCGCGGCAGCCGCGGACAGGGGTGCGGTGGTGCTCCACTGCGCGGCCGGCCGGGACCGCAGCGGCATGGTCGCCGCAATGGTCCAGGACCTCGCCGGCGACACAGACGCGGAGATTGCGCAGGGATACCGGCAGGCGGCGCGCGGCATCAACGAGCGCTACCGGACCCACGGACCGCCCCATGACCGCGAACGCTACCTCGACGAAGCAGAGCTGGCGCCGCTGCTGGCCGCCCGCGGCACGCTGGTGGTGCAGTTTGTCCGGGAGCTCGACACCCGGGCGTTTCTCCTGCGACACGGTTTAACGTTTGATGAACTTACAGCGGTCCAGTCCCTGGCCGGAGCGGGAGTGGCGAAATGAAATCAGTTAACAACAGGCAGTTCCTGCCGCTGGCCGCGGCGGCAGCGCTGGTGGCGTCGTCGGCGTGGCTTGCAGCACCCGCGTGGGGCACCCCGGCTGCCCCCTCTGCGGAAGACTCATCTTCTGCACCAGCCCCCGCCGGACCGGCGGAAGGCGACCTCACCACGGCAGTCCAGCGGGACCTTGGCCTGACGCCGGCGGAGTTTTCCGCCGCCGGCCAGCTGGGATCCGCCGCTGCCGACATCGAGGCTGCCCTTCGGAACGTGCCGGGCTTCACCGCCCTGCAGGTTGTGGACGGGCGCATCGTCGTATCCGGGGACGGGCCCGGGCTGGCCGCGGCAGTGGCTGGATTGGCACTGGGCGCTCCGGTGGACCTGGCAGTGGATTCCGGTGGGCGTGCCGCCGTTGAGTCCGCCGCCCAGGCCACCGAGCCCTCCGTCGGTGACGGGGCCGCTGCCGAGGCGGCGGCTGACGCGGCAGCCGGCAGCCAAACTGCGGCCAGCACGGAGCAGCTGTTCCAGGACTACGTCAGCCAGGTAGGACCCGCAGGACTGCAGGCAGTGGTGGCGTCCGGCGCCGGATTTGTCATCAGGACCGGCGGCATCAATCAGCCCGAGGCCGCTGATGCCGCTGCCGAGGGACACCCCGGCGCTCCCGGTGTTACTGCCGGCACTGAACGCGGCAAGCTGTCGCCGGCGCGGTTCGTCTCCCGGTTCACCAACGTTAAACTCGACGCCGGGCCGCCCCTGGCCGCGGAAGCGGACGTGCTGGGCGGTACCGGGTTCTTTTCGGACCAGGGCGTGACCTGCTCCACCGGGTTCTCCGTGTTTAGCCCGGACGGCCTGCCGGCGGTCCTCACCGCCGGCCATTGTTCCACTGACGGCGCCGCCCGGACCGCAACCCTTGAGCCCCGCGGCCCGGCCGCTGCGCTGCTGGGGACCTTCGGTTTCAGCCAGTTCGGTGGCGCCGGCAACTCCAGGATCATCGAAAACCCAGACGACGCCGAGAACCCGGGCAACGTGGGCGCAGACATCTCGGTGGTGGCCCACCTCCAGAAAGGCATGGACCCCGTGCCGGCAGCCAGCACCTGGGCTGATGCTTCCGCGCCGGGCCCGGACGTGAAGATCATCGGCCAGGCCAACCCGGTGGTGGGCATGCCCGTGTGCCGCTCCGGCCGGACGTCGGCGTGGTCCTGCGGCAGCGTGGATGAGGTGGGCATCTTTGTGGTGCCGGGCCCCGGCTCCTGGGCTGATCCCGGCGACCTGCGGGCATTCCACGGCTTCCTGTCCTACGGCATCGAATCCAGTGGCGGCGACTCCGGCGGGCCCTACCTCAGCGGCAACTACGCGGTGGGCACCCATTCCGCCGGCGACGCCCCGGATGCCGCGGGCAACGTGGTCCGGAATTTCGCCGTTGCGTCCACCCTTGCCGACAACCTGAAGGTGCTGCCCGGTTACGGCCTTGAGGTATTCCTCAACAAGCCCGCCGTCACCGCGCCCGCGGCCGGCAAAAACTACACTGCTGGCCAGCCCGTCACCGGCACCGTCCCGGCGGCACCGGCATCAGCCGTGGCAGCCGGATCGAAGGTCCGCGTCAGTGTCCGCGGGGAAGCCCCTGTTGATGTTCCGGTCGACGCCGGCGGGAACTGGAGCTTCGAGGTCCCCGCAGGGTTCACCGGGAAGCTGCGGTTCACCGCCGAGACCGTCAACGGGTTCAGCACGTCCGGCCCGGCCAGCTTCAGTTTCGCGGCTCCGCCTGCTGTCCCGGCTGTCCCGGCCCAACCTGCTGCGCCCGTCAAACCGGCGCCTGTTCCCGTGAAACCGGCGGCTCCCGTCGAAGCCAAGCCGGACCCGCTGCCCATCGTGGTGGCGCCGGCCGCTGCCGACCCAGCCACAACCGCCCCAGCCACCGCTGACCCCACCGGCGCCGCGGGGGGCCCGGCCGCCGTCGTCCAGCCGCCGTCGGACACCCCCGCTGACCTGGCCATCACGGGCGTTGGTGGCAACGGCAGCACGGCGGGGCCCACAGGTGCTGCGCTTGCCAACACGGGCTCCGGCGTCGCCGGAATGGAGTGGATCGGGCTGGGAACCGGTCTGGCCGGCGCCTTCCTGCTGATCCTGGTCCGGCGCCGAAGGAAGCCGGCAACGCGGTAAAGCGCCGTTACCTGCGGTCCAGCAGCAGGTTGGTGATGCGGAGGGTGCAGAGCCGCTGGCCGGCATCGTTGGTGATGAGCACTTCGTGGGTGGTGAGGGTGCCGCCCAGGTGGATGGGCGTGGCGGTGATGGTGATTACGCCTTCCCGGGCCGAGCGGTGATGCGTGGCCGACACGTCCACACCCACGGCGGTCTTGCCCAGGGTGCTCGCGTGGATGACCGCCGCCCAGGAGCCCACTGCCTCGCCTACGGCCAGTGACGCCCCGCCGTGCAGCAGGCCGAACGACTGCCGGTTCCCCGCAACGGGCATGGTGGCCACAACGCGCTGCACGGATTCCTCGACAATCCTGACCCCCATCTTCTCGTCCAGTTCACCCAGCGTGATCTTCCACAGCTCCGGACCGGCCGCTGCCTCAGTCCCGGTGGTGGATGCGTCGCCCATGAACTCTCCTTCTGATGGCTGCAGCCGGCCGTTGCCTGCTGATGTGCGCCGCCGCACATTCATGTAGTCTACCTATATTACCGAACGGACGGTCAGTAATGATCGCCGCCAAGTTTGCCCCCCTTGCCGGAAGGACCCGTCAACGATGACCACCACAACCACAGCCCCACAGGCTCCCGCCAACACCGTGGAAACAGTCCCCAGCTTCGTCAAGGACTCCTGGTGGACCCCCGGCCCGGACGCCGACGGCGCCGCAGTCCCCGTCCGCGACGCCAGCACCGGGGAAATCCTGGCCAACGTCAGCACGGCGGGCCTGGACCTGGCCGCCGTCGTGGATTACGGCCGCACCACCGGCCAGGCCGAACTGGGCAGGCTCACCTTCCACCAGCGCGCACTCAAGCTCAAGGAACTGGCGCAGTACCTGAACGCCCGCCGCGAGCACTTCTACGGCTTCTCCGCCCAGAGCGGCGCCACCAAAATCGACTCCATGATCGACATCGACGGCGGAATCGGCGTCCTGTTCACCTTCGGCTCCAAGGGCCGGCGCGAACTGCCCAACTCGCAGGTGATGGTGGACGGTCCCATGGAGGTGCTGTCCAAGGACGGCTCATTCGTCGGCGAGCACATCTATACCCGCATCCCCGGCGTCGCCGTGCAGATCAACGCCTTCAACTTTCCGGTCTGGGGCATGCTGGAGAAGCTGGCCCCTGCCTTCCTGGCCGGGGTCCCCACCATCGTCAAGCCCGCCACCCCCACAGGCTATGTTGCCGCTTCCGTGGTGAAGGCCATCATCGAATCCAACATCCTGCCCAAGGGTTCCCTCCAGCTGATTTCCGGCTCGGTCCGGGGCCTCCTGGACGTTTTGGACTACCGCGACCTCGTGGCGTTCACCGGTTCCGCCTCCACGGCGCTGTCCCTGAAATCGCACCCCAATGTGGTGGAAGGCGGGGTCCGGTTCACCTCCGAGACCGACTCCCTCAATGCCGCCATCCTGGGCCCCGACGCCGTTCCGGGCACCCCCGAGTTCGACGCGTTCATCAAGTCCGTGGTCACCGAGATGACCGTCAAGGCCGGCCAGAAATGCACGTCCATCCGCCGGACCATCGTCCCGGCGGACCTGGTGCAGCCAGTTATTGCGGCGATCGGAAAGCGTGTTGAGGAGCGCGTGGTCCTTGGTGACCCCCGCGCGGAGGGCGTCACCATGGGCGCCCTCGCCTCCGTGGAGCAGCTCGCGGATGTCCGCGCCGCTGTGCAGTCAATGCTCGACGCCGGCGGTGAACTGGCGTACGGAACGCTCGATTCGCCGTCGGTCATCTCCACGGACGGCACCACGGGCGTGGTGGAGGCCGGCGCGTTTATGTCGCCCGTGGTTCTGAGCTGGGACGACGCTGAAACCGAAGCCATCCATTCGCTGGAGGCCTTTGGCCCGGTGGCGTCAGTGATCGGGTACAAGGACGTGCCCGACGCCGTCCGCCTCGCCGCCCGCGGTGGCGGCTCCCTTGTGGCGACTGTGTGCACCAACGATCCGGCTGTGGCACGGGAACTGGTCACCGGCATCGCCGCCCACCACGGCCGCGTCCTGATGCTCAACCGCGAAGACGCCAGGTCCTCCACCGGACATGGCTCACCGGTGCCACATCTGGTCCACGGCGGTCCCGGCCGGGCCGGCGGCGGTGAAGAACTGGGCGGCATCCGCTCGGTCATGCACCACATGCAACGCACTGCCATCCAGGGCTCACCGAACATGCTCACCGCTGTCACCGGCGTCTGGCATGCCGGCGCGGACCGCAACTTCACCGTGGACACCGAAGGAACGCACCCCTTCCGGAAGGATCTGGCGTCGCTGCGGATCGGGGACGCCGTCCGCTCCGACCTGCGCCAGGTCACCCTCGAGGACATCACGGCCTTCGCCAATTCCACGGGGGATACGTTCTACGCGCACACCAACCAGGAAGCGGCCGAAGCGAATCCGTTTTTCCCGGGCATCGTGGCGCACGGCTACCTGCTCCTGGCATGGGGCGCCGGACTCTTTGTTGAGCCGGCCCCGGGCCCCGTCCTGGCCAACTACGGCCTGGAAAACCTCCGGTTCATCACGCCGGTCGCCGCCGGCGACTCCATCCGCGTGACGCTCACAGCCAAGAAAATCACCCCGCGCGAGACGGACGAGTACGGCGAGGTGGCCTGGGATGCCGTCCTCACCAACCAGGACGACGAAACCGTGGCCACCTACGACGTCCTGACCCTCGTGGCGAAGTAGCCCCGCACCCCCGTTGCGCTATCACTTTTGGTCCCCAAACCCAGGGTTTGGGGACCAAAAGTGATAGCGCAACGGGGGTTTTGGGGGTTTTGGGGGTTTGGCGGGGCCTTTAGGGAATCAGGACTCGGCGCCGTCGTGGGTGCCGTCGTCGCTGCTGTCCTCTTCGGCGGCCGTGGCCGTCTGGTCCGACAGGTCGAGGTTTCCGCGGGCCTCGTCGATGGAGGGCTCGTCCGCAGGCACGCTGTAGGTGTCCGGGCGGATGCCGTGGGCCTGTTCCTCGATCAGGGCCTGCTCTTCGCTGAAGCGGATGGCGTTGGCCTCGTCGCCTGAATCGCCGGCGATGTCCTCACGGAGTTTCGACGGGTCCGGGACGATGAATCCGGCAGCTGCTTCTTCCTTGGGGTGGCTCATTTTTGTACCTTCCGTTCGTTCGGGTTCGTCATTCCACCGTAGTCCGGGCACAGGGGATTACCAAGCACGCTTAGCATCGCGTGGCCCGCGCAAGGGGGCTGGACGAACCGAAAGGTCAGGGCTGGGCGTGCAGGCCGTCAAAGGCCATGGTGATGATGTTGTCCGCCAGCCGCTCGGGGGAGAGGGAGCCGCCGGGTTTGTACCATTCCACGATCGAGTTGATCATGCCGAAGACCAGGCGGCTGACGGTGCGCGGATCGATGTCGTCACGAAGCGAGCCCTCGTCGCGCGCAGCGGAAATCAGGCCGGCCACCTTGTGGTCGAACGTTCGCCGCCGTTCCAGGGCGTCCCGTTCGATTTCGGTGTTGCCGCGGAGCCGCAGCAGCAGCGTAACGAACGGCAACCGGTTCACCAGCACCGAAACAGTCTGGCGGAGGACAAACTCCAGCCGGGCATCGGCGGCCCCGGACGCGGCCTCCGGCTGTTCCAGGATGGCTTCCAGGCCGCCCAGCGCGTGGTCCAGGGCCAGCTTGAGGAGGTCGCCCTTGGACGGCACATGGTGGTAGATCGCGGACTTGGAAATGCCCAGGTTCTCAGCCAGGATGCCCATGGACGTGGCGTCGTAGCCGTGCCGGTTGAAGACGTCGACGGCGATGCGCAGCACCGATTGCTGGTCATAGCCGGGCCGGCCGCGTTTGGTGCCCGCGGGCGGGCCGACCGTGCTGGATGCTTCAGTGGTGCTGGACATAGAAGCTAGTTTCTCATGAACGGTCGGTTGGTCCGGGCCGACAGGGCTGCCGGCCCGGGCGGGTCGCTCCGGCCAGCTATACCTTGGGCCGCAGGTCGTAGATCCGCCGCAGTTTGCCGTTGGACCGCTCAAGCGCGCCTGGCTCCACGATGTCCACTGCGCATGAAGAACCCACGTGGATCTTGATCTGCTCCCGCAAGGTGCGGGCCGCCGTCGTGCCCTGCTCCTGCGTGACCGTTTCACGGCGCTCGATCCGGACCGTCAACTGGTCCATGCGCTGGCCTTCAGGGCGGGTGAGCTCGAGCTGGAAGTGCGGGCTGAGCTCGGGGATGCGGAGGGCGATTTCCTCGATCTGCGACGGGAAGAGGTTCACGCCGCGCAGGATGATCATGTCGTCGCTGCGGCCGGTGATGCGGCCCATGCGGCGGTGCGCCGGGCGCGCGGTGCCGGGCAGGAGGCGGGTGAGGTCCTTGGTGCGGTAGCGGATGATGGGCAGGGCTTCCTTGGTGAGCGAGGTGAAGACGAGTTCGCCGTGCTCGCCGTCGCCCAGTACGTTTTCCTTGCCGGCCAGCGGGTTGAAGGGGTCGATGATCTCCGGCCGGAAGTGGTCCTCCCAAATGTGGCTGCCGTCCTGCGTCTCCACGGCCTCGCCGGCGACGCCCGGGCCCATCACCTCTGACAGGCCGTAAATGTCGCAGGCCTTGATGTCCATGGTGACCTCGAGCTCGTGCCGCATTTCCTGGGTCCAGGGCTCGGCGCCCAGCACCGCGAACTTCAGCGACGTGGAGGTGGGGTCGATGCCCATGTGCGCCATGGCGTCGGCGATGGTCAGCAGGTACGTGGGGGTGGCCAGGATCGCGTCCGGCTGGAAGTCCTGGATGAGCTGGATCTGGCGTTCGGTTTGGCCGCCGGACATGGGGATCACGGTGCAGCCGAGTGCTTCCGCGCCGTCGTGGGCGCCCAGGCCGCCGGTGAACAGCCCGTAGCCGTAGGCGTTGTGCACCTTCATGCCGGGGCGGATGCCGGCGGCACGGAAGCTGCGGGCCACCAGTTTGGCCCAGTCGGCCAGGTCCTGTTTGGTGTAGCCGACGACGGTGGGCCGGCCCGTGGTGCCCGAGCTCGCGTGGATGCGGGCTACTTCGCGCTGTGGCACCGCGAACATTCCGAACGGGTATTCGGCGCGGAGGTCATCCTTGGTGGTGAACGGGAAGTTGCCCAGGTCGCTGAGTTCGCGGAGGTCGGCGGGGTGGATGCCGGCGTCGTCGAACTTGCGCTTGTAGAGCGGCACGCGGTCGTAGGCGTACGCGACAGTGTGCTGCAGGCGGCTGAGCTGCAGGGCTTCCAGTTCGTCGCGGGAGATGGTTTCCTCGCGGTCCAGGTCGGCGCCGGTGCCTGTTGGGGAAACGGGTGTTTCGGGGGCGTGCAGGGTCATAGCGTTCCTACTTCCTGGGGATGGTGCGGCTGCGGCCGCGGAACTCGGCAATGAGTTCGCCGGGGGCGCCGGGGATGGTGTCTGCGGCTGCGCCTGCGGCGAACACCTGGATGTCGTAGATGCCGCTGCGGCCCGCGCTGGAGCGGAGGCTGGCTGCCGCGGTGATGACCTGGCCCTGGTAGGCGGGCTTGAGGAAGTTGATGTCGACGCCGGACGCCACGGTGATGGTGTTTTCCGCACCGGGCGCCGGGTTGGCCGGGTTGCAGGCCAGGGCGAAGGCGGAGTCGGCGAAGGCGAAGATCATTCCGCCGTGGGCCATCCCGAAGCCGTTGAGCATTTCCTGCCGGAGGGTCATCCGGATGGTGGCGTGGCCGTCGCCCACGGCGAGGACCTCGATGCCCATCCAGGCGGAGGCGTGGTCGTTCGCCAGGATGGGATGGGGGAGCCCGGACAGTGTTGTTTCAGCCATGCGTCATTGCCTCCAGCTTTATTTACCGAATGTTCATTAGGTAATCCCATCGGGGGTCCGGTGTCAAGGGCGCCCCTCACCCAACTGACTCGCAGTTGTTGTCGTTTTGAGGGCGCAAAACGACAACAACTGCGAGTCAGTTGGGTGAGGAGGGGCTGGGAGCCGGCCACACGCAGGGGGCGTGTCCGGCACCACGCAGGCGGGGCGGCCCAAGCCCGCCAACAAGTGCAAGGATGGATGGACCGGCACCAGCAAACAGCAAAGGGCGGACCATGGCCAAAGGTATTTACGTCAGCGCAACCACCCCCGGCTCGGGCAAATCCCTGGTGGCCTTAGGCCTGGCGGACACCCTGCACCGGCACGCGGACAGGATCGGTTTCTTCAAGCCCGTGGTCCACGGCAAGGTGGCGGCGGACGATCCCATGGTGGCCCTGATGAAGTCCCGGTTCGCCCTTGAGGATGAGCGCTGCCGCGGCGGGCTCACGTTCGAGGAGGTCCGCGGCCTGCTGGCGGATGGCCGGCGTGCTGACATCGATGCCCGCTGCGTCGAGATCTTCGCCGAAATTTCCCGGCACTGCGACGTGGTGATCGTGGAAGGAACGGACCTCACCGGCCAGGACGCCGCCGTCGAGTTCGACCTCAACGCCCGCCTGGCCAACAACCTGGCCGCACCCGTGGTGGCGGTGGTGGGCGCCAAGGGACGGACCGTGGCGGAGGCTGTGGCCGCCGTCGAGGTTGCCAGGAAGGAACTCCTGGCGGAAAAGTGCTCGCTGCTGGCCATCATGGTGAACCGCGCCGACCCTGAAGACCTGGCGGACATCGCCGCTGCCGTGAAACCCGGCGCCTCCGGCCGGCCCGTGTACGTGCTGCCCGAGCTGGACGAAATCGCCCGCCCCACCACCGGCGAGGTGGCTGCGGCGCTGGGCGTCCGGCAGATTGCCGGCCGCGCCGACATGGAGCGGGACGTCCGGGACATCAAGGTGGCGGCCATGAACGTGGGCAACTTCCTGAACGTGCTGGACGAGGGCGCCCTGGTGATTGTGCCGGGCGACCGGGCCGACGTGATGGTGGCCTGCCTGGCGTCCTCCTTCTCGCCTGAATTCCCGGTGCCGTCCGGCCTCATCCTCACGGGTGGGCTGGCCCCCGACGCCAACATCTACCCGCTCCTGGCGCAGGCTCCGTTCCCGGTCTTTGCCTCCAGCCAGGACACCTACACCACGGCCCGCCGGGTGGCGGAGGTCCGGAGCGAGATCTGGTCCGGACACCGCCGCAAGGTGGCCTCGGCGTTGGGCCTGTGGTCCCGCCGCGTTGACGAAGCCGAGCTGGTGGAACGCCTGCACCTGCCCCGGGCGGAGCGGATGACCCCGCTGCGGTTCCTGCACGACCTGATCGAACGGGCCCGGACCCAGCGGCGGCACGTGGTCCTGCCCGAGGGTACGGACGTCAGGATCCTGCGTGCTGCCGAGATCCTGCACCGCCGCGACGTCTGCGACCTGACCGTCCTGGGCCCGGAAACCGACGTCCGCGAGCTGGCGGCAGGCAGCGGCATTGACCTTTCCGGCATCAACGTGGTCGACCCGGCAACATCCCCGCTCCGGCAGCAGTTCGCGGAGAAGTACGCCGAGCTGCGGGCACACAAGGGCGTGGACTTGCCCAAAGCCCTGGAAATCATGCAGGATGTCAGCTATTTCGGCACCATGATGGTCCAGCTGGGAGTGGTTGACGGCATGGTGTCCGGGGCCGCACACACCACGGCCCACACCATCCGGCCCGCCCTGGAATTCGTCAAAACGCGGGACGGCGTGAAGATCGTGTCCTCGGTGTTCCTGATGCTGATGCCGGACCGGGTCCTGGTTTATGGCGACTGCGCCGTGAACCCCGATCCCAATGTGGAGCAGCTGGCGGACATCGCCCTGGCGTCCGCGGAGACCGCCGTGCAGTTCGGGGTGGAGCCGCGTGTGGCCATGCTGTCCTACTCCACCGGCGGCTCCGGCTCGGGGGAGGCCGTGGACGAGGTGCGGCAGGCCACCGACCTGGTGCGCCAGCGCCGCCCGGACCTCGCTGTCGAGGGTCCCATCCAGTACGACGCCGCCGTGGACGCCTCGATTGCCGCGTCCAAAATGCCCGGCTCCACAGTGGCCGGGCAGGCAACGGTGTTCATTTTCCCGGACCTGAACACCGGCAACAACACGTACAAGGCCGTGCAGCAAAGCTCCGGCGCCGTGGCCGTGGGGCCCGTCCTGCAGGGCCTGCGCAAACCGGTCAACGACCTCTCCCGCGGCTGCACCGTGGAGGACATCGTCAACACCGTGGCCATCACGGCCATCCAGGCGCAGGCCTGACACGGCGCCGCTGCCGCAGGAATCCGCGGAGACGGACGACGCCGGCACCTGGCTAAGGTGCCGGCGCCGCCTCCTGCGGGACTAGCTGTTGTCCGGTTTGGCCGGGCTGTCCGGGTCCTCCTGCTTGGCGGGCTCGTCGGAGAGCCCCTGCGGGGTCAGGTCCAGGTCTGCAGGGTTTTCCGGCTGCTCTGCCGCGTCACCGGTCTGGCCCGCCTTGGCGCTTCCGGTGTCGTCCAGGGCAGGGTTGGCGCCTTCAACGCCCGTGGGATCCTTGGTGCCGGAGCCGGCGTCCTGCTCTTTCCCGCTGTCAAGCGGCGCGGTGCTGCTGGACCCCGTGTTGGTGGGGTCGTTGTCTTCGGTGTGGTTGGTGCTGTTCGGCATGGAATTTCCTCCCGGGCGTGGTGCAGCGTGTGTGTTGACCATAAGCACACGGTCCGGCCATTCGCAACGGCGGGTGGTTTGATGTGAACTTTCCCGCTGAGCCCCGGAAAGTACTTGACATATTGGAAAGTACTTTCTTAGGGTGGAGTCAACAACAAGGCACCCACCGGAAGGCACACCATGGACAGCCAGAGCCCCACCTCAGCCGAAGCACTTGAGCTCCTGGCCCGCGCCGAAAGCCTCGGCAGATCGGCCACCAGAACAGCCGGCTGGCCGGCCGCCGTCACATTCACCAGCCTGGCCATCCTGGGCTCGCTGCTGATGGTCGGCTTCCACATCGTGGCCACTACAGGCTACGGAGCCCCGCTGCTGGCCGGGTCCATCGGTGTCTGGGCTGCAGTGATCTCCTGCATCATTCCCATCTTCCAACGGTCCGCGAAAACCGGTTTCACCCGCCGGTTCCTGACCTCCCTGTTCGGCTTCTTCTTCCTGTACGTGCTCGCCATCGTGGTGGGCGTTGTCCGCTTCAGCGACGGCAACCTGGCGTACTACTTGAGCGCCGCCGTCGTGCTTGCAGGCTTTGGCCTGTCCCAGGCGCTCCGCGAACTCCGCTCATGAGCACCGGTCCTGAACACCCGCGGCACCGGCTGGATGACCTGGTCCACTCGCCGGTGAGGTTTTCCATCATGGCAGCGCTGGCCGGGGCGGAGACCATGGATTTCAAGGACCTCCGCGATGCCATCCAGGTCAGCGACTCGGTGCTGAGCAAGCAGCTGTCCATCCTGGAGAAGGCCGGGTATGTGCAGATCCGCAAGAGCTTCGTTGGCAAGCTGCCCCGCACTTCCGCCAGCCTGTCCGAAGCCGGCACGGACGCCTGGCGTGCGCACCTGCAGACCCTGCGGGACATCGCCGGAGGATAGGGTCGGCGCAGGATCCGCAGCAGCGGGGGACCGCCCGATAGGCTGGGACCGGAACTGCAGGCGCACGGCTCAGGAGGCCCCACTCATGCTCGTACTGGTCATCAACTCCGGTTCATCCTCGCTCAAGTACCAGGTGCGCGACGTGGCGGCGGGAAGCGTCCTGACGGAGGGCCTGATCGAAAAGATCGGCGTGGGCAACGGCGGCGGCGGGGACGGCGAAACCGTGGGCCCGCGCGACCACGCCGAAGCGCTGGAGCAGGTGGACGCCGCCATCCAGCAGGACCTGGGCGACCTGACGCTCGACGCCGTCGGGCACCGGGTGGTGCACGGCGGCGAGCGGTTCGCCGAACCCGTGCTGATCGACAACGAGATCACCCGCGCCATCGAGCGGCTCAACCCGCTGGCGCCCCTGCATAACCCGGCCAACGTGCTGGGGATCCGGGCCATTGCCAAAAAATGGCCGGACATGCCGCAGGTAGCGGTTTTCGACACCGCTTTCCACCGCACCCTCCCCGAGCACGCCTGGCGGTACGCCGTCCCGGACGAGCTTTACACCAACCACGGCATCCGCCGGTACGGGTTCCACGGCACCTCGCACGAGTACGTCACCCGGCAGGCGGCCGCGCTGCTGGACCTGCCCGTGGACGAGTTCGACGGCGTGATCGCCCACCTGGGTAACGGCGCGTCCGTCACGGCCATCCGCGGCGGCCACTCGGTGGACACGTCCATGGGCTTCACTCCCCTCGAAGGCCTGGTCATGGGCACCCGGTCCGGCGACCTGGACCCCTCCATCCTGGTGTTCCTGGGCCGTGCAGGCTGGACCCCGGAAGACCTGGACACCCTGCTCAACCGGGAGTCCGGCCTGAAGGGGCTGGCCGGCAACAATGACATGCGCTCCGTGGTGGACGCCGCGGAGTCCGGCGACGCCAGGGCAGCCACCGCCCTGGCCGTCACGTCCTACCGGCTGGCCAAGTACATCGGCGGCTACCACGTGGCCGTGGGCGGGGCGAAGGCGCTGGTGTTCACCGCCGGCATCGGCGAGAACTCGCACCAGTTCCGTGCCCTCGTGGCGGACCGGCTAAGTGCCTTGGGTGTGGAGCTCGACGCCGGCCTGAACAGTGTCCGGACCAGGGAACCGCGCGTGATTTCCACGCCGGAGTCAGGGTTGCCGGTCCTGGTGGTCCCCACCGATGAGGAGCGGGCCATCGCGGAGGCGACGGCCGCAGTCGTCAATCTCCCCGCGGCCACCTAACCCACGGCGGGAACCCGTTCACGCCCGGCCCTTCAGGATCAGGTTCCAGTAGACCTGCGGGAAGATGTCCCGGTCCACCACCCAGGACAGCCGGCTCTCGTTCCAGGTGGGGACGCGGGGGATGCTGGGCCGGGGGCGGTACCGGTCATCGAACTCCGCGAACACCACCGTGGAGCGCGACACCGTAAAGGGGCAGACGGAGTACCCGTCGTACTTGGCCGGCAGCGCCTTGCCCTTCCGGGCGGCGACGAGGTTTTGCGCCACCACCTTGGTCTGCTTGCGCAGGGCCCCGCCGGACTTTGAATTGGTGGTGCCGGCGGCGTCGCCCAGCGACCAGACATTGGGGTAGCGGAGGTGCCGCAGGGTCTGCCGGTCCACTTCGACGAAGCCGCCCGGTTCGCCCGGCGCCGGCAGGTCTGTGGCCTTGAGCCAGTCCGGCGCCGACTGCGGAGGCACGGCGTTCAGGACGTCGTAGCGGAGGGCTTCCTCCGCCCCGGTCCCGGTGTCCCGGATGGTGGCTACCTGCGAGCCGGCGTCCACTGCCACCAGCTCGCTGTTGGTCCGGAGTTCGATGCCGTATTCGGCAATCTTCCGGTCCAGCTCGTCGTCTATTTCGGGGACACCGAACACGGTGGGGTAGGGCTGGACCATCACCACGCGGATGCTGTCCAGTACGCCCTGTTCGCGCCAGTAGTCGCAGGCAAGGTACATGGGTTTCTGGCTGGCGCCGCCGCACTTGATGGGCCCGGCCGGCATGGTGAACACGGCGGTCCCGGAGGTCATGCCGCTGAGCAGGGTCCAGGTCTTGGGCGCCAGCTCAAACTCGTAGTGCGACGAGCCGTGCGCCGAGTGGACGGCCTCGGCCAGCCCGGGCACAGCGTCCCAGTCATATTGCAGGCCCGGGCACACCACCAGCTGTCCGTAGGCCACCTCGGCGCCGGAGGCCAGGGTCACGGTGTTGGCGTCGGCGTCGATGGCGGCGGCGCCGTCGTGGATCCACGTGACGCCCGTCGGGGTGACGGACAGCTGGCTGCGGATGGCTTCCGTGGCCTGCGCCCGCCCGCCGGCGATATGGGAGAAGAGCGGCTGGTAGAGGTGGTGGTCCTTGGGCTCGACCACCGCCACATCCGTGACGCCGTAGCGGTGCAGGCGCGCGGCCAGGGAGATCCCGGCGTTGCCACCGCCGATGATCAGGACCTCGTGCCGGGCGGCCACGGCTACTTCTTCTCGCTCAGGGCCGAGGCCTTGTGCGCGGCGCGTGCACCGGTTTTGGCCGACTCCACCACATACTGCGGCTCGTCCTTGCTGGCGCGGTGCGTGTTGCCGTCCAGTTCGAAGTCGCTGGTCTTCTTTTCCACGATTTTCCCGTGCGTTTTGCCCTGGGGCGTGTTCCATTCCACGGACGTTCCCTTGCTCAATGACATCTGCTCTCCTAGCGGGGTGGTGCGGTGGGTTGGGGCTCGCCGGCGGGTGCCGTGCCCCCAGTATCCGCCGTGGGGGCCGCCGGCTCAACGGGTGCGTCCGACGCCGGCAGGCCACCTATGGCGGGTTGCGTCGCCGGTGCGGTGGTAGGGGCAGTCCCTGACGGGTCCGCCGGGGCCGGGGCCGTCCCCGTTGGAACCGGTACGCTGCCGGAACCGGAGCCGGAACTGGAGCCTGTGGGGCCGGTGGCCGGCTGGCCGCTGGGGGCAGGCGTTGCGCCCGGGCCGGGTGTTGTCCCAGGGGCGGGCGTTCCGCCGGGACCGGCGGAAGTGGCCGGGGAGGGTCCGGTGGACGGCGCGGTCCGGGCCGCAGCGGGATCAGCTTTGACGATCGCAGTGATGCGGTCCTTGTAGGCCGAAAGCCGGCCCTGGATGGAGGCCAGCGGTTGGTTGCGGAGGGTCCGGCCATAGTCGGCGATCTCCGCCCACAGTGCCTCGAGCTGCCCCTGGCTGTCCGTGCCGAGGGGGCCGTCCAGCGTCAGGACCAGCTGGCTTGCCAAGGCGTACGTGAGGCAGTCCCTGCAGTTGTAGTTGGCTGCCGCGGACAGGTTTTCCGGAACAACAACGTCCGCCTCACCCACAATCAGCACCACCTGGAAGCCGACGGCCACGGCCGCGCAGTCCGCGCAGTCGGCGAACGCGTAGGCCTCGTTGCGGGTGTCCACGGGCCCGCCGTCGTCGGCCCACACCAGAGCAAACGCCACGCTGTACTTGACCGAACCGTCAGTGGTGTTGACCGCCAGGGCCTGGTTGCCGTCGCCTTCGGGCGCGGCGGGCCGGTCGAACGGGAACACCCACGACGGCGCCGCATCCGTCCCGGAGCCGGCGGGCTGCGCGGACCCTGCCGCCGCCTTTTCGGCCGGAACCAGCACCATCCCCAGCCGTGGGTTGTCCCGGGTGGGCATGGGCTCACCCTGGGGCCACAGCGCCACGGTGCTGCCGGCAGTGCCTTCGCGCAGGATGGTGCTGCCCTGCGGAAGGACAGTGGCCGCGGCGTCGGCGAGGGTGCCGCGTTCGTACGGCTGCACGGGCCGGTACGTCCCGCCGTCGGGCCACCATGCCCAGGCCAGCCCGGCAAGCAGCGCCACGATGGCACCCATGGCTGCCGTCCGGTGCAGCGCCCGGCCGGCCGTTTTGCGCCACAGGCCGGTGACCAGCTGCCGGAGCAGCCGCAGGAAGATGTACAGCATGCCCAGGACGGGGAGGACGACGGCGGCGATCGCCAGGGCGCGCACCGCGACGCCAGCCGGGTCCCCGGCGGCGAGGCTGGCGGCGAGCAGGCCCTGCTGCGTGGCGGCGCTGGCCCAGGCGCTGCCAAGCAGCCGCGGCAGGGAAAGCACCATCATGGCCACGCTGAACAGGAGCAGCGGAACCGTAATGAGCACCCAGAGCGTCACCACGGCGCGTGCCCACGGCTTGAGCGCGCGGCTTTCGGGTTTCCCCCAATGCCACGGCAGCAGGCCCAGCAGCGTGGGCTTGATGCGCTGGAACAGGTCGGGGACGCCGGTGGCGTCCGCCAGGATGTGGTACCCGTCGTACCGCACCAGCGGCAGCAGTTGCCGGACCATCTGCAGGAGCTGGGTGACCACCACCAGCAGCAGCGCATCGAAGCCCGTGGCCCACCACAGCCCTGTGATGAGGACGGCGATGATCGCGTTGAAGTAGAGCCCGCCCAGGTCAGTGCGGAGCCGGCCGCCCCGGCCCAGCCGGTAGGAATCGGTGACGTCGGTGAAGAAGGCGGGCCAGATCAGGTACAGCCCGGCCCCCATGGCACCGGGTGTTGCGCCACCCCTGCGGGCAGCGGCGGCGTGGCCGAATTCGTGGAAACCGGCCGAAAGGATGGTGACAGCAAAAACCAACAGCAGCAGGACCGGGTTCGCGAACGCCTCGTGCGTGGCGGAGCCCAGCCCCCGCACCATCAGCACCCACCAGCTGGCGGCCAGGAATGCCGCCGTCACGGCCACCACGATCAGCGGGTTGAACAGCACCGCAAACGGGGCGGTGATCCTGCGGGTGCGTTCCGGGTCCGTCACCGTAAAACGGAAACGCATGCCCAGGAGGGGGTCCGCTTTCCTGACCTCCGGCTCCGAGCCGTCCGCCAGCCGGAGCAGGCCCATGGGCAGCAGCTGCGATTGCATCAGGGTGCCCACGTTCGCCGCGCTGACCAGCCTGCCGAAGCCCTGGCTGGTGTGGTGGGCGATTTCGGCCTCGCTCCGGCTTCCGTCCGCCGCCGCCAGCACCAGGTAGAGCAGCCGGGTCAGCTGCAGGGTCTGGCCGTCAGCGCGGCGCACCAGATACGGCGCTTCGCGGTAGCCGGAGCCTTCGGACTGGCCAAGGAGCTGCACGCCGTCGGCGTGGGAAGGATTCCGCCGCTGTGTGGCGGGAGTTTCGGCAGGGGACAGCGGCGGGCCGGCCTCGGGGCGCGGCCCGCCGG
>NZ_LFQH01000021.1:0-83951 GCF_001238605.1 Arthrobacter sp. ZBG10
GCGGCTGTCGCGGTGGGAACCCTGTCAGGTCCGGTACCCACCATCTCGGGAACCAAAACCGTGGGAAGTACCCTGACCGCAGTTTCCGGGAGGTGGGGTCCGGCGCCGGTTACGCTGGCGTATCAGTGGTACCGCGGCAGCACTGCCATCACCGGCGCCACCGGACCGACTTACAAGCTGGTGGCAGCGGACAAGGGAGCTGCCATCAAAATACGCGTGACCGGCACCAAAACGGCCTACACTGCCCTGGCCCGCTACTCAGCGGCCACCGCACTGATCGGCTGATCCGCCTGTCCGGGGCCACCTGGAACGGCATTGCGGTAACCACCGGCCCCCTTTCCTATCCCGGGAAGGGGGCCGGTGGCGTTAAGGGGCCAACGGGAAAGTACCCAGCCTGGCGGACTATATTGGGCCTGTCAGCCCATCAATTCGATTGCGGGAGTGTGCACGCATGGCCAAGGAAATCGCCACCCAACTTATTGAACAGCTGCAGGCTGCCGGAGTGCAGCGGATTTACGGGATTGTGGGCGACAGCCTGAACCCCATCGTGGACGCTGTCCGCAAGACCGGGGGCGCCAGCCAGGGCGGCATCGACTGGGTCCATGTGCGGCATGAGGAGGCCGCCGCTTTCGCAGCCGCGGCCGAAGCGCAACTGACCGGCAAACTCGCCGTTTGCGCCGGCTCCTGCGGCCCCGGAAACCTGCACCTGATCAACGGCCTTTACGATGCCAACCGGTCCGGCGCGCCCGTCCTGGCCATCGCCTCGCACATCCCCAGCAAGCAGATCGGCAGCAGCTTCTTCCAGGAGACCCACCCGGACCGGCTGTTCAATGAATGCTCCGTCTACTCGGAACTGGTCAGCACCGCCGAACAGGCACCGCGCGTAATGCACAGCGCCATCCAGCATGCCATGGGCCTGGGCGGCGTCGCCGTCGTCACCTTGCCCGGTGACGTGGCCGGGCTCGAAGCCACCACCCCCACGCCGCTGCCGGCAACTTTCCGGCGGGCCAGCCTGGCGCCGGATCCGGCCAGTGTGCAGGAACTCGCGGATGCCATTAACGACGCCGTGAAAGTCGCCATTTTCGCCGGCGCGGGGGTTGAGGGGGCCCACAGCGAGCTGATCGCCCTTGCCGAGCGTGTGCATGCGCCCATCGGCCACTCACTCCGCGGCAAGGACTTTGTCCAGTACAACAACCCCTATGACATCGGCATGACCGGGCTGCTGGGCTACGGCGCTGCGGCAGAAGGCATCGACGACGCGGACCTGCTGGTCCTCCTGGGCACCGACTTTCCCTACGATCAGTTCCTGCCCGGTACCCGGACCGCGCAGGTGGACCGGGCAGCGCACAAAATAGGCCGCAGGACCGACGTCGACATCGCCGTGCACGGCGACGTGCTGCCCACCCTGGCTGCCCTCCTGCCACTCCTGAAGCAGAAGAAGAGCCGCCGCTTCCTGGACCAGATGCTGAAAAAGCACGACCGGCTGATGAACAAAGCCGTGGGTGCCTACACCCGGAAGGTGGAGAAAAAACAGCCCATCCACCCCGAATACGCGGCATCGCTCCTGGACCAGCTGGCCGCTGAGGACGCCATCTTCACGGCCGATACCGGCATGTGCAACGTGTGGACGGCCCGGTACATCAACCCGCTGGGCACCCGCCGGCTGATCGGTTCGTACCTGCACGGCTCCATGGCCAACGCCCTCCCGCACGCCATCGGCGCGCAGGCCGCGTTCCCAGGACGGCAGGTCGTCTCCGTATCCGGCGACGGCGGCCTCTCCATGCTGATGGGTGAACTCATCACTGTTGCGGCGCACAAACTGCCGGTCAAGGTGGTGGTGTTCAACAACTCCACCCTGGGCATGGTCAAGCTGGAGATGCTGGTGGACGGGCTGCCGGACTTCGGTGTGGACGTCCCCGATGCGAACTACGCAGAGGTTGCCCGGGCCCTGGGGTTCCACTCCGAACGGGTCACGGACCCGGCCCGGATCGAGTCCGCCTACCGCGAAGCCTTTGCCCACCCAGGCCCGGCGTTGGTGGAGCTCATCACCGATCCGAACGCGCTGTCCATCCCGCCAAAGATCTCCGGCTCGCAGGTGCTGGGCTTCGCCACCGCCATGTCCAAGGTGGTCCTGAACCGCGGCGCCGGGGAAGCGGTGAGCATGGCCCGCAGCAACCTTAGGAACATCCCGCGCCGCTAGGGCCTGCATTCCCTGGCCGAGGAGATACCAACGCCCCCGCACCGATGTGCGGGGGCGTTGGAGTTTCCAGCCGGTGCGGCCTGGTTAGCGTGCGCCGCCCTGCCAGAGCGCGTCGAACGGCGCTCCGGAGGCAACCCGGTTTTTGATGCCGGCCGTGACGAAGGCTTTGGCCGTCCGAGCCGCTGCCAGGGGCGAGGCACCCTTGGCGAGTTCAGCGGTGACAGCTGCGGCCAGGGAGCAGCCGGCGCCGGACACCGCCACCTCACCGACTTTGGGGGCGCTGAGCACTTCGAGGGTGGAGCCGTCGTAGAAGACATCCACGGCGTCCGCACCGGCCAGGCGCACTCCGCCCTTGGCCAGGACTGCTGCGCCGCTGATTTCGTGGATGCGGATGGCGGCGGCCTTGAGGGACTCGACGTCGGTGATCACCAGACCGGACAGCGACTCCGCCTCGAAATGGTTGGGCGTCACAAACGTGGCCAGCGGCAGGATATGGGCCTTCAGCGCCTGGTCGGTGTCAAGCGCGTGTCCCGGCTCCTGGCCCTTGCAGATCAGCACCGGGTCCAGCACCACATGGCGGAAAGCGTTGGCCTTCAAGGCGCCGGCAACCGTGGCGATGGTGGCCGGGCTGCCCAGCATGCCGATCTTCACGCTGTCCAGCACAGACGGCGCGCCCGACGCCGGGCCGTACGCCGCCGTCGTCGCCTCCAGCTGGTCAGCAATCACCTGCTGGTCCACGGGCACAAAGCGGTGGTTCCAGTTGTCCGTCGGATCGAAGGAGACAATGCAGGTCAGGTTGGCGATGCCGAAGACGCCCAGTTCCTGGAAGGTCTTCAGGTCCGCCTGCGCGCCGGCGCCGCCGGTGGCTTCGGACCCTGCGATGGTCAGGACAACTGCGGGGGCAGCGGGCTGTGCTGCGTCAGCGGAAACGGAAGTCATGGCACCATCCTGCCATCCGGCGTCGTCCGTTTTCCTTGTGTTTCTGAACAGGGCACTCCGGTAGTATGTGTTCACCGTTACAATGGGCGGCAGCCGGGCGCGGCCAATGGGAGAATTGGGCGACAGTGCTAATACAGCCGGCCCGCGAAGCATCCGCGACCGAGCGAACCACTTTGAACGGACCTCCCATGCCTTCTGCCCCGGGCCCTGACGCCCTCCCCACCCACGCGCGCGGCGCAGCCCCAGGCGAGGCGGCCAGGTTCGCTTCGATCGGCTCGCCGTACTTCGGGATCCTGCTCGCAGCCATGGCGGTCATCCTGATCCTGTCCAACATTGGCGCGTCCAAGGGCGTGGCATTCGGCCCCATCATCACCGACGCCGGCTTTTTCCTTTTTCCGCTGGCCTACATCCTGGGCGATGTGATCAGTGAGGTCTACGGCTTCAAAGTGGCCCGCAAAGCCATCCTCACCACTTTCGCGCTGTCCGTCTTCGCATCGTTGAGCTACTGGGTGATCATCGCGCTGCCGGGATTCGACGACGACTTCGGCGCGTCCAAGCAGGCTGCGCTGGAAGGCGCGCTGGGACCCGTCCCGCAGATTGTGCTGGCCTCGCTGCTGGCGTTCCTGGCCGGGCAGACCATCAACTCATGGATCCTGGTCCGGATGAAGGCCCGCTCCGGCGAGAAGTCGCTGTGGGCCCGGCTGATGGGCTCCTCCGGCGCCGGCGAGTTCGTGGACACCCTGATCTTCTGCAGCATCGCGGCCTCGGTCATCGGCATCACGGACTTCGGCATGTTTGTGAATTACGTGGTGGTGGGGTTTGTCTACAAGACCCTGGTGGAATTCCTGTTTGTGCCGGTCACCGCCGTGGTGATCGGCTGGATCAAGAAACGCGAGCCCAGCTACCCGGCCTAGGCCCATGTAACCCGAAACGCTGGAACGGTGCGGGGACGCTGTTCCGGGTCAGCGTCCCCACACCGTTCCAGTGATTTCGACGCCGGGAGGCCGACCGGGCACGGAAACAGGACTAGCGTCTTAGGGCTGTGAGCACGCGTTGTTTGAACTCCTGCTCCCGGAACAGGTCCTTCCATTCCACCCGGACAAAGAACCAGCCGTCCTCGGTGAGCGCCTTTTCGCGGCGCCGCTCCTGGAACAGGACTTCGGCAGTGGGCTTGTAGTCGAAGTACTTGACCTTTCCGTCGAATTCGAGGGCCACTTTCTTGTCCTTCCAGGCGAAATCGAGCCGGTGCCAGCCCGCGCGGCTCCGGACCTCCACCTGGGCCTCGGGTTTGGGGAGCTGCAGGCGGGTGATGAGTTCGCGGGTCAGCGTTTCCCCGGCCGACTCGGCGCTGGCATCTGCGTTGGCCAAAGCCGCCCGGAGGTTGCGTATCCCGCGCTGCCCTGCCAGCCCGTCCGCCGCTGCCTGCATGAGGGAGGTATCCGCGCCGAGCCGCAGCGCGTTGTCCATAATGATCAGCGACTGGCGGTAGCTAAGCATCAAGGCGCAGTCCACCGTTGTGCGCTCAAGGGTGGTAACGCGGAGCGTGGCCCGGGTTATGACCTCTGCGTCCGAATACGGCCGGGTGTGGCCACGGATGTCCTTGCCGAGGCGCTCACAGGACGGCCGCACCCGGAACAGCAGGTGGATCAGGTCGTCAACATCCCAAAGGAAAAGGCCATGGAGCCTTGCAGCCGAGGTGTGGCTGTACACGAAGCCGCCAGTCGACGTCGTCAACGTCCCGTAAGCATGGGCATGGATCAGCTGCACACTGCGAAGCGAAGCGGACTGCTTCTCCCATAGAGCGCCCCGGATATAGCAGCCGTACCGGAGCCGGACCAGTCCGCCGCTGCTGACGAGCTGGCGTACGGCCCGGGAGTTCAGTCCCGCGGCCCGCAGCTGGCCGGTCCGCCAAAGGTTGCCTGCTGCGGGGAGCGGCGGGAGCTGTGTCATCCACCCAGCTTCGGATGGGCTCCGCGCGTGGGCCAGGTTCCGCCGTCGTTATGTGGAAAACAACCGGGACGCTGGAACGGTGCGGGGACGCTGTCCCGGTTCGGCGTCCCCGCACCGTTCCGGCGATTCCGACGGCGTCGGGCTCAGGAGTAGTACTGCCCCAGCGTCTCGGCTTTGAAGTCGAAGAAGGTGCCGGCCTCGATGGCCAGCCTGGCGTCGTCCACCATCTTCACCACAAAGCGCTCGTTGTGGATGGAGATCAGGGTTGCGGAGATCATTTCCTTGGCCTTGAACAGGTGGTGGATGTACGCGCGGGAGTAGTTGACGCAGGTGTAGCAGTCGCAGCCGTCCTGCAGCGGGCCGAAGTCGCGTTTGTATTTTGCGCCGGAGAGGTTGAACCGGCCCTGCGGTGTGTAGAAGGCGGAGTTGCGGGCCACCCGGGTGGGGGAGACGCAGTCAAAGGTGTCCGCGCCGTTCTCGATGGCCGTGAAGATGTCGTCCGGCTCGGAGATCCCCAGCAGGTGCCGTGGTTTGTCCTCCGGCAGCTCCTCATTGCACCAGCGGACAATCGTGCCCAGGTTCTCCTTCTCCAGCGCCCCGCCGATGCCGAATCCGTCAAAGGGCATGGCGCCCAGGTCGCGGCAGGCCTGGCGGCGGAGGTCCTCGTACTGCGCGCCCTGGATGACGCCGAACAGCGCCTGGTACGGTTTCCCGACGCGGGTGGAGGTGAGCCGGAAGTGCTCCTCGATGCAGCGCAGCGCCCACAGCCGGGTGCGTTCCAGCGACTCCACCTGGTAGCCACGGGAGTTCTGCAGGGTGGTGAGCTCGTCGAAGGCGAACATGATGTCCGCCCCGATCCGGTGCTGGACCTGCATGGAGATTTCCGGGGAGAACCGGTGCCGGTCGCCGTTGAGGTGGCTCTTGAACCAGACGCCGTCGTCGTCGATATGGGCGAGGCGTTCCTTGCCGGGCGCCACGGCGTCGTCAGGTCCGGAGGAATCAACGGACTTCATGTCGATGACCTTCTTGAAGCCAGAGCCCAGGCTCATGACCTGGAACCCGCCGGAATCGGTGAACGTGGGGCCGGGCCAGTTCATAAACGCGCCGAGGCCGCCCGCTTCGTCCAGGATGTCAGCGCCCGGTTGCAGGTAAAGGTGGTAGGCATTGGCCAGGAGCGCCTGCGCCCCAAGGTCCGCCATGGATTCGGGCAGGACGGCTTTGACCGTCGCCTTGGTTCCGACGGCGATGAACGCCGGCGTGCGGATCCCACCGTGCGGGGTGGAGATGCTGCCGGTGCGGCCCAGGAATTCACCGCCGTTTTCCGAGACCTGGGCGCCGGAAGGACTGCAGGAGTCCGACAGCCGGGTACCCACTTGGAAGCCGAACTCGGCCTGGACGGCAGGCTGCCCGGCCGTACCGTCAGTGGCGGCTTGCTGGGACGGGGCAGGGGCGGGGTTGGCTGGCACCGTACCAGTGTGCCAGCATTCCCCGCCGCTCCGTCAGCTGGCCGGTTCCGATGTGGGGTAGTTCTCAGCGCGCCAGTTGTCCCACCCCGTACGGATCGACTCCAGCCGGTGGGCGCCCAGCCCGTACGTTGAGGCAATCACCAGGGACCCGCCGTCGGGCCGGATGTCCTCGATGACCGGCTGGTCCGTGACCACCAGGAGGCCCTCGCCGTGGTCGGCGTAGTCATGGACCGTGAGCCCCACCTGGTGGTTGGACCGGTACCAGACCTTCCCGGAGATCTCCTCGCCGGTTCCCAGCGTGAGCCGGTAGTCCCCGCCCGGCGCCGGGACGTCGGCCAGGCCCAGCTTTTCGATGGCGGAGCCCGGACCGCCCGGGAGGTTCAGGAACAGTGTGTGGCGGGAGCCGCGGGGGTGGCGCTCCAGCACAAACCGGAGCTGCTCGAGGAACGTGAGCCAGCCCTGGGTGATGTCCTCATCCCAGGCAGCCCATTCGGAGTTGTGGTCCAGCGCGGCGCGGGTCACGCTGACCCGGGTCCCCGTGGGCACGGGGTGGAGCTCAAAGACGTCCCCGCCGTGAACAGTGAGGCTGGTGTGGTCCGGTGCTTCCTGCACGTCGTCGGAGAAGTAGATCTCCTTGATTTCGGCGTCCAGGTCCTCGGCCTGCCAGCCGTGCCACTGGGCAACCTTGGCGGGTTCGCGCAGCATGGTCCAGACCTGCGGCGCGTCGGCGTTGATCACTACGCTCAGATTGTTGGTCATGCCCCGAATGTACAACTCCCGCCCCGTCCCGGGTAGGGGGCAGTTGCCGGCCGGCGCTGTCCCGCGCCGGCCGGGTGGATTCTCAGGCGCGGACGGCCTCAAGTTCGTTGCTGATGCGCCGCTTAAGTTCGCTGCCGCCGATGGTTTCCGAACCGCCGTGCGCGCGCAGGAACAGCAGTGATTCGAGCCGCAGCAGCCGCCATTCCCGTTCGGCGTCGTGGTTGGAATTGTCGATGGCCCGGAAAATTTCCTTGTCGTACAGGTTGGGCTCATTGAGCGAACGCTGCCGCACCTTGGCCGCCATCCGGGCCTTGAACGGGTCGGTTTCCTGGTTCTCGGGAGTCCGGATCAGCTGCTCGTAGACGGCGGCCCGGCGGTCCTGGCCATCCTGCCGGCAGATGTAGCTGGCCAGGGCGAGGGCCGCTTCCACGGACGTCCAACGGCCGGGGTTGCCGTCAAAAGGCAGGACCGTGATGAGGTCCGCGACGAGGAGCGCGTTCTCGGCGTCCTTCAGGGCCACAAACAGTTCCTGGGCGAGGTCGCTGAGGTCCTTCAGGCAGCTGCCCGACTTGAAGTTCACGCCCTTGGCCAGCCGGTCCGCCAGCAGCATCACGCCGATGGCATCCGGGTGCGCCTCCGCCGCGGCTTCCACAACGGACTCCGGGGTGCCGGCGGCGGTGGGGATCAGGGCGAGTTCCTCGTCGCTGGGTCCCTTGAAGGCCGGTGGTACGGGCGGCAGCGGGGGAACCACGACGGCGGGCGCCGCTGCGGCGGGCGCAGCAGTTCCGGCGGGCTGCTGCTGCCGTGCTTCAGCTGGTTGTCCGGCCGCCTCGGGAAGGTGGGTGACGGCGTCGGCATGCTGGTCCACCACGGTGACTGTGGTGCCCACGGCGATGCGCAGGGTGCCGCCGCCGGAAAGGCTGGCGAGGACCAGGGCGGGCGCCCCGAAATCGTCGCGCTCCACCTCGATCTGATGGATTTCTGCGGTCCCCCGGCCGTCCGGCAGCAGGATGTGGTGTCCGCTGCCCAGAGATCCAGCCTGCTGTTCGCTGTGGCGCCGTGCGGCTGGTGTTTCGGTCATGGAAGTCCTTAAATTCTTGTGCGGTCCGCCCAACAGTCTACAAAGGCGGGCACCGGAAATCGGGGACCCGGCGGGTGGGGTGCGGGTGTCAGTAGCCCACGCCGGCGAAGGCCAGGGCCTGCCGGATGAGCCCGCCGCGGCCGCCGACGAACTCCAGCTGCACGCCGGGGCTGAGGACCTCGTCCGGGGTCATCCAGGTCAGTTCCAGGGCGTCCTGCCTCGGTTCGCACTCGCCCGTGACCGGGATGACGTACGCCAGGGACACCGCGTGTTGGCGTTCGTCGGTGAACCCCGTCTGCGACGGTGCGGGGAAGTATTCGGCCACGGTGAAGGGCACCGGGCTGATGGGCAGCTGCGGGAAGGCCAGCGGACCGAGGTCCTTTTCCATGTGCCGGAGCAGGGCGGCGCGGATGGTTTCGCGGTAGATGACGCGGCCCGATACAAGCGACCGGACCATGGTGCCGTCCTCGTCCGCTTGCAGGAGGGTCCCCACCTCGTTGACGAAGCCCAGCGGGTCCAGCCGAACGGGCACCGCCTCGACGTACACCATGGGCAGCCGCCCGCGGGCCTCAAAAAGGTCTTCTTCGGAAAGCCAGCCGGGATTCGGGTCAGGTGTGCGCACGTTCATGGTTAAGTTCTACCCCATGGGAGGGCGCCGGGTGATCCACAGCTCTCCGGGGGCAGGGGTGGCGGTTCCGTCGACGGCGCCGCCCGCCGTACTTTCGCCGGCCCCTTGTCCGGCTGTAGCATCCGTCCCGGGCGCGGCGTTCCCACCGGCGCCAGGCACGGTGCCCTTCCCGGTGCCAGGCCCGGCGTCCGGGTGTGGAACCCGCAGGAGGCTGCCCGGTCCGTCCGGTCCCTGGCCGGCCAGGGCAGCGGCGAAGCCGGCGGCCTGGAGCCGCCCGCACAGGGCGGCCAGGTCGCCGTCGTACTCAAAACCAAGGCCGGAGCGGGCCGGGCCGTGTCCCTGCCTGACCAGGATGACGCCGCCGTTTTTGGCCGTGAACGCAGAGGCGTCGGCGGCGGCATGACCGGTCCTGGGCCGGGCACCGATCCAGCCCAGGGTCCGGGCCGCTGCGGATGGGTCTTCCGTGAACCAGAGTCCCACAACGGCCAGAGCCGGATCCGCGCCCACTGTGGGTACGGCAGGGTTGGCGGTCGCCGCCAGGAAGGAAAAGCCGTCCGGGGCGCTGATGCCGCAGCTGGCGCCGTCGCCGGACATTACTGCCGGGATCCGGCCGTCGCCCTGGGCGTCGAGGTTGGTGCGGCGGGCAAACTCGGCCAGGACGCGCACCTCGAAGCCGAGCTCAGCCCGCCCGGCCAGGCCGGGGAGGGCAGGCTGCAGCGAGATCCTGCCGGATCCTGCGTCGAACGTGCGGCCGTTACCCGTGGCGGGGACCATGCCCAGGGCAACGAGCAACCGTTGCCACTCCAGGAGCCTGGCGGTGTGCTGAAAGGGCCGGACGCGGAGCATGGCGGATCCTTGGGGTGCTGGCGGATGGTGACGGGACGCCGTGCCCGGCTGGGCGGTGGGCCGGAGACCGGGCGGCAAAGCTCCCGGTGCCCCCAGCCATCCTGTCACGGGCGGGACGTGGCTGCGGCGGGTGGCGTTGATGGTGTCGCAGCGATGGTCTGCACGGCAGAATGGTGCCATGGCGATCGAACTCGAGGAACTGCTGGTGCCGGACGCTGCCGCCTGGCGGTCCTGGCTCGAGGCGAACCACGCTGACAGTCCCGGGGTGTGGCTGGTCCTGCACAAAAAGGGCGGGACGGTGACTGGGATCAACTACGCCGCGGCGTTGGATGAAGCCCTGTGTTTCGGCTGGATTGACGGCCAGGCCAGGAAGCGTGACGCCGAAAGTTCGTTCCAGCGGATGACACCCCGCGGCCGCCGCAGCGTCTGGTCCGCCCGGAACGTCACCTACGTGGCCCGGCTGGAGGAGGAAGGCAAAATGACCGGCGCAGGCAGGGCCGCCGTCGACGCCGCCAAAGCGGACGGCCGCTGGGCCGCTGCCTATGCCGGGCAGGCAACCGCGGAAGTTCCGGCTGACCTGGCCGCTGCGATCGCCGCCGTTCCCGCCGCCCAGGCCATGTTTGACGTCCTCACCAGGTCCAACCGGTTTGCCCTGATCAACCGCACCAACAGCGTTAAACTGGCCGCCACCCGCGAGCGGAAGATCGCTGGTTTTGTGGAGATGCTGGCCCGGAGCGAAGCGCCGTACCCGCAGAAGAAGCGCCCCGGCGACGCCTGAACGGCGCCCGGTCGCTTACGTGTCGGCCGGAAACGCGACGCCCTCGCCCACAACGCGCAGGCACAGTTCCATGCCGGGCCGGGCAATGGACGCGTTCCAGTGCCGGATGGTGATGACTTCGCCGCCGCCGGGATACCGGTGGTCGGACGTGCCTGCGAGCTCCGGCGGGACGGCCAGTTTCAGCCGGACGGTGGTTTCTGGGCCGAAGTAGTCGGTATCCACCACAACGCCGCGGATGGGACCGTCCTCGGCGATGCGGATCTGTTCCGGCCGCAGCATCAGCTGTACCCGGCCCTGGGCCGGCGGCCTGCGGACGGGGATCCCGCCGAGCGAGCAGGTGGCCAGGGAGCCTTCCAGCCAGGCGTCGAGGATCACGGCGTCGCCCAGGAACTCGGCGGTGGCCCGGTCTGCGGGCCGGGTGTAGACCACAAACGGGTTCCCGATCTGCGCCAGTTTCCCGCCGCGCATCACCGCCACCTGGTCGGCGAAGGACAGGGCCTCGGCCTGGTCGTGGGTGACCAGGATGGTGGTGACGCCGGCGTCGCCCAGCACCTTGGCCACGGCCCGGCGGGTGGCCACCCGGAGGCCCGCGTCCAGCGCGGAGAACGGTTCGTCCAGGAGCATCAGGCTGGGTTCGCGGGCCAGCGCCCGGGCCAGGGCAACTCGCTGCTGCTGGCCGCCGGAAAGCTGGTGCGGGCGCCGTTTGGCCATGGCCGGGTCCAGGGAAACCATCTCCAGGAGGTCGCTGACCCTTCCGGCCACCGCGGTCCGGCCGCCCTGCAGGCGGGCCGGGTCAAGGCCGAACGCCACGTTCCGGCCCACGCTGAGGTGCGGGAAGAGCGCACCATCCTGTGCCACGTAGCCCACGTGCCGTTTGTGCGCGGGAATCCAGACCCCGTCGCCGGCAACCTGGCTGCCGGCCAGCGTGATGCTGCCGGTGGCGGGGTGTTCGAAGCCGGCGATCAACCGCAGCAAAGTGGTCTTGCCGGATCCTGAGGGTCCCACAATCGCGGTGGTGCCGCCCCGGGCCACCGATAGGTTGACGCCCTTCAGGACCGCCTGGAACCCGAAGTTTTTGGTCACGTCCGACACCACCAGGTGGCTGTTGGTGCTGGATGCGACGGACGATGCGATCCGCGGTTCCGGCAACCGGGAGGGGGCTTGTTCTGTCACTGTCCGGCTACTTTCTTGGACTGCTGGAAGAGCAGGTAGGTCATCGGGGCGGAGAGCAGGATCATCAGCAGCGCGTAGGGGGCGGCGCCGGCGTAATCGATTTCGCTGCTTTTGCTCCAGAATTCGGTGGCGAGCGTCCGCGTGCCGTTGGGCGAGAGCAGGAGGGTTGCCGTGAGCTCGTTGGTGATGGCCAGGAACACCAGTGCGGCTCCACCGGCGGCGGCAGGGGCCATCAGCCGCAGCGTGACCTGGACAAAGGCCGTCAGCGGCGGCTTTCCCAGGGCCTGCGCCGCCTCATCCAGTTCCTTGGGGGCCTGGGCCAGTCCGGCGCGGAGGTTAACCAGCGCGCGGGGCAGGAACAGCAGGACGTAAGCCGCCACCAGCACCCCGGCGCTTTGGTACACGCCCGGCACCAGCCGGATGCTGACGGTGACGAAGGCCAGCCCCACCACAATGCCGGGCAAGGAACTGGTGATGTAGTTGGAAAGCTCCAGGGTCTTGCTGAACCAGCCCGGGTGCCGCACCGCGAGATAGGCCATGGGGAAGGCCACCACAATCGTGGCCGCGGCGCCGGCCAGGCCGTAGCCCAGCGTGGCAGCAAGGGCCGGAACAAATTCCGCGGCGGCCCAGACGGCCGGGCCGCCGGCCGCCACCCAGCGCAGCACCAGGAACAGCGGCAGGCCGAACGCCAGCACCGTCAGCGCCAGCAGGAAAAGCTGGGCCGGCAGCTGGTACCCGCGCAGCGGCAGGCGCAGGGCCCGCGCCTGGGCACCGGGACCAATCCGCGCGTAGCGGGCTGATCCCCGGGTCCGGACCTCCGCGAGCAGCAGGAGCAGGCAAAAGAACACCAGGACGCTGGCCAGCATGTTGCCGGCTGCACCGTTGAAGGTGGACTGGAACTGGACCATGATGGCGGTGGTGAACGTGTCGAACCGGATCATGGCGAACGCGCCGTATTCAGCCAGCAGGTGCAGGGCAACCAGCAGCCCGCCGCCAGTGAGGGCGATCCGCAGCTGGGGCAGAACCACCCGGAAGAAGGTGCGCCAGGCGCCCAGCCCCAGGGACGCCGCCGACTGTTCGATCGCCGGGTCCAGGCGGCTCAGCGCCGCAGCGGCCGGGATGTACACCAGCGGAAAGTAGGAGAGCGTGGCGATCAGGACGCCCGAGCCCAGGCCGGCCAGGGACGGGACGGCAGACACCCACGCGTAGCTGTTGACAAACGCCGGGATGGCCAGCGGCGCTGCCAGGAGCACCGCCCACGTCCTGCGCCCGCGCAGCGCCGTGCGCTCCACCAGCCAGGCGCCCGCCACCCCCAGCACCAGGCAGAGCGGAACGGTGATCACGGTCAGCAGGACGGTGTTCAGCAGCAGCTCGGCCACGCGGGGCCTGAAGATGAGCCCGACGGCGGTGTCCCACCCGGTTGCCACGCTCATGTAAAGCACGTACCCCAGCGGCACCAGGGAGAAAAGCGCAATCAGGACCGCCAGCACGGACACCGCGGAAACGCCGAAAGGCGGGCGGGGGCTGCTGCCCCGGCCCGCCGCCGTCGTGCGTCCCTTGGGGGAGGCCGAAAGTCCGGGTGTCACGGAAATTAGAGGAGTCCGGCCCCGGTCATCAGTTCGGTGACCTTTTCGGAGTTGAGCTTGGCCGGATCAACGGTGGGTGCCTGCAGGTCCGTGAGGGGGACCAGCTTCTCGTTGGCCGGGATGTCGGAGGCGATGGCGTACTCGAAGGAGGTGCCGTCCTTGAGGACTTCCTGGCCCTTTGCCCCGGTGACGAACTTCAGGAACGCCTGTGCCGCTGCGGCGTTCTTCGCGGTCTTCAACACGCCGCCGCCCGAAACGGAGACAAACGCGCCCGGGTCCTGGTTCTTGAAGTAGTACGGCGTGACGTTTTTGGAGTTTTCGCCGGTCTTGGCCTGGTCGCCGTAGTAGTAGTAGTGGTAGATCAGGGCAGCGTCCACTTCGCCGGCATTGACGGCTTTCATGGCTGTGCTGTTGCCCTTGTACGCGGTGAAGTTTTCCTTCATACCGGCCAGCCACTCCTTGGTGGCGTCCTCGCCCTTGAGCTCAAGGAGGGCTGAGACGATGGCCTGGAAGTCAGCGCCGGTGGGCGACGCTGCCCACTTGCCCTTCCACTCCGGCTTGGCCAGGTCCAGCATGGACTTGGGCAGCTGGTCCGCGGACAGCTTGTTCTGGTCATAAACCAGCACGGTGGAGCGCGCGGCAATGCCGGTCCACTTGCCGGTGGAGGGCCGGAATTCTTCGGGGACCTGCTCCTGGGTTGCTTTGTCCACGTCGGCGAAGAGGCCTGCGTTCTCCACCTGCGCCATGGCCGGGGAGTTTTCGGTGAGGAAAACGTCCGCCGGTGAGGCCTGGCCTTCCTGGACGATCTGGTTGGACAGCTCGGTGTCCGAGCCCTGCCGCAGGGTGACCTTGACGCCGGTTTCGGCGGTGAAGGCATCCACCCATTCCTGGGTCAGGCTCTCGTGCTGGGCGTTGTAGACCGTGATTTCGCCGGAGACCGGCTGGCCGGCGGCCGACGAGCCGGACGTGGTGGGGGCGGAACTGCCGCCGCAGGCGGACAGGCCGAGGGCTGCGGTGGCGGCAAGTGCGATGCCGGCCAGCGCGCGGGTGCGGATCTTCATGGCGGAACTGCTTTCTGGGGTAAGGCGGGGGAGCTGCCTATGGGCCGGGGATGCCCACCTGAGGAACTTTAGGCCAGCCAATCCTAACCAACAGTCGCGAAAACGGTTAAAGTGATGAGGCTCACACGTATTTGCCGGAGTGTTGCGCGCAGCCGCGGCCGCCGGCTCAGCTCCCCGCAGCCACGTCCGCCGCTGCCGCCAGGACCATCCAGGCCTGCAGTTGCGTGGAAAGTTCGACGGCGGTGCCCGGGGGATACGTCCCGGCTGCCGGTTGCGCGGCATGTTGGGAGAAGACGCTGGCGCCCGGGTGCCCGGCCGCGTCGTGGCCTGCTGCGCCGTTGCCTGCTGTGCTGTGGCCTGCTGCGCCGCGGCCCGGCACCGCGCTGCGGCCGGCCCAGAACGCGGCCGCAGTGTCGGTGACGAGCCGGGCTGCGGTGGTCCGGGCTTCCCCGGGCAGCCTGCCGTCCGTGGCTGCGAGGGCCAGGTAGCGGCACAGGATTCCGGTGAAGAGCCCGGCGTCGCCCGCTCCGTCGCACCGCAGCACTTTCGTCCCGTGGTTCGCGTCCGGCCCGCTGGGTGCGGCCGGAGCGCGGGTCAGCACCCGGTCCACGGCGGCTATCAGGACGGCCGCGCGGGCCAGGTTCGCGGTGCCGCCCAATTCCAGCAAGGCACCGAGGATGGGGCCCTGGTTGTAGGTGTAGATGTTCCGCTCCACCTGCACCGCACCGTCCGCACCCCGGCGGGCGCCGTCCAGGTACAGGCTCTGGCCGGCGTCGAAAAGGGTGCCGTCCAGCCAGTCCACCAGCCCCTGGGCTTTGGCGGGCTGGCCGGTCCTGGCGTAGAAGAGTGCCACGGGGGCCGTGGCAGGGGTGTTTTTGAAGTCCCGCTGCTTGCTCCAGAAGACGCCGCCGCCCAGGTCGTCGCTGCAGGCGGCATCAAACTGCCGGGACAGGGACTTCCGCACCCCGGCGTAACGTCGCCGCCCCGGCTTGCCGGTGTCTTCTGCCAGCCGGGCCAGCCTGAGGGTGGCCAGGGCCAGCCAGGCCATGTCGTCGTAGTAGTTGTTGACGAACGTAAAAGTGTTGCGGAGCCGGATGCCGCGGAGCAGCCGGGAGGCGAGCCTTCCGGCGCTGGCGTGGTCCGGGCCGTTGAAGCGGGCCGCAGGGGTGGCGCCGTCCGCCAACTCCTGGCGGCCGGCGTCCACCAGGCAGTCAAGGTAGTGGGCCTGCCACCAGTAGTGCCAGGGGTCCAGCAGGCTGCCGCGGAGGCGGCGCGCGGGGCCGGACAAGCCACGCCACAGGGCGCCGGAGCCGGGTCCTGCGCCCTGGCCGGGCCCGCCGTCCTGGGATGCAGCTCCGTCCGTATCCCTTGAATCGGGCAGGCCGGACCAGCTGACCGCGGCGAGGTGCGTGCCCGGAAGGTGCAGCAGCCGCCGGCCGAACAGCGCGGTGACGGAACGGGCCGCATGCGTGGCGCGCTGGTTCCAGTCCGGCAAGGCATCGTCCGCTGTGGTCATGGACTCCAGCTTAGGCGTGGGCTTGGCGCCGCGGGCAGACCGGCACCGGTGCGGGTGGTGCACGCGGCGGCAATTTCAGTTAACATTCACTAACTGATGAACCGCTGTCCTTCCGCGGTCCGCAGCACGCATCAAGGAGGATGTATGGACGTCAACGGCTCTGTTGCCCTGATTACCGGGGGCGCTTCCGGGCTGGGGGCCGCCACCGCCCGCCAGCTCTTCCGGGCAGGCGCCTCCGTGGTGCTGGTGGACCTTCCCTCCTCCGCGGGGGCCGCGTTTGCTGCGGAACTTGCCGGTACCGCCGAAGGCCAGTCCGCAGTCTTTGTCCCCGCTGACGTGACGGACGCGGCCCAGGTGCAGGCCGCCGTCGACACCGCCGTGGGACTGGGCCCGCTCCGGATCGTGGTCAACTGTGCCGGGATCGCCACCCCCGGAAAGGTGCTGGGGCGAACGGGGGTCCTCCCGCTGGCGGACTTCAACCGCGTCATCCAGGTCAACCTGATCGGCACATTCAACGTGCTCCGCCTGGCCGCCGCGGCCATGGTGGAAACCGAACCGGCGGAAACTCCGCTGGGTGGGCCGGAGCGTGGCGTTATCATCAACACTGCTTCGGTGGCCGCGTTCGACGGCCAGATCGGCCAGCCCGCCTACGCCGCCTCGAAGGGTGCTGTGGCGGCCATGACGCTGCCGCTGGCCCGGGAGCTGGCACGCTCGCTGGTCCGTGTGGTCACCATTGCCCCCGGCATCTTCGAAACACCCATGATGGCAGGGTTGCCGCAGGAGGCGCAGGATTCCCTCGGGGCGCAGGTTCCGCACCCTTCCCGGCTGGGTAAACCGGATGAGTACGCCAAGCTGGTGGCCCATATTGTGGACAACGCCATGCTCAACGGCGAAACCATCCGCCTGGACGGCGCCATCCGGATGGCACCGAAGTGACCGGCCCGGCCCCCGAACTGCCCACGGCAGACTTTTTCGGCTACGAATCACAGCTCAGCCGGCCCGAGCAGGCCAAGCTGGCCGAACTTCGGGATTTCCTGGCCGCGGAAATCGCCCCCTACGCGGGGGACTGGTGGAACAAGGCGGAATTCCCGGCGCATATCCTGCCCAAACTCGCAGCACTGGAGCTCAGCACGCCTGCCCAGCGGGGCTACAGCCACCTCTTCGCCGGGTTGGTCATCGCCGAGATGACCCGCGTGGACACGTCCATCGCCACGTTTTTCCTGGTCCACCACGACCTCTTTGTGGAATCCCTGTACTCCTTCGGCTCGGCGGAACAAAAGGAACGCTTCCTGGCGGCCGCGTCGGAACTGCGCATCACCGGGGCCTTCGCCCTGACCGAACCACAGCACGGTTCGGATGTGGCCGGTGGCATGGAAACCCGGGCCCGGCGGGTCCCGGCGCAGCCCGGGACAGGGGCGGGAACCCTGCAGGGAGCGGCCGGCGGCGGCGACACGTGGGTGCTCAACGGCGCCAAGCGCTGGATCGGCAACGGAACGTTCTGCGACTACATGCTGGTGTGGGCGCGGGATGAAGCCGACGGGGCTGTGCGCGGCTTTATTGTGGACGCCACCCTGCCGGGTGTCAGCCGCACCCGGATCGAGAACAAAATCGCCCTCCGCACCGTGCAGAACGCCGACATCGTGTTCCGGGACGTCCAGGTGGCGGAAGCTGACCGGTTTGCCGGCATCAACTCCTTCGAGGACACCAAGGAACTGCTGCGCGGGTCACGCATCATGGTGGCCTGGCAGGCCGTGGGCCAGCAGCTGGCGGCCTTCGACGTGGCCCGGCAATACGCGGTGGACCGACACCAGTTCGGCCGGCCGCTGGCACAGTTCCAGCTGATCCAGCAGCAGCTGGTCACCATGCTGGGCAACGCCGTGGCCAGCATGGCCATGATGGCCGGTCTGGCCCGGCTGCAGGACGACGGCGCCGCGGACATGGCGCGGGTGGCCCTGGCCAAGTCCTACCTCAGTGCCCGGATGCGCGAAACCGTGGCGATGGGCCGGTCCATCCTCGGCGGTAACGGCATCGTCACGGACTACCGCATGGCCCGGATCTTTTCCGACGCCGAGGCCATCTACACCTACGAGGGCTCCTTCGAGATCAATACCCTGATTGTGGGCCGCGCGGTGACGGGGATGTCCGCCATCGCCTGAGGCGCTGGCCTTAGGCTTCCCGGTCCTGGCCTTCCGGTTCGGCTGCGGCCGGTGCCGTGTCGGGCGGGAACGGCAGTTTCTCGCCGGCCTCCACCCGGACGTCGAGGCTGTTGTTGCGGACGGGCATGGGGCAGGTGCCGTACGGGCTGAAGGCGCTGGGGTAGTTGATGGCCCGGTTGAAGTCCAGGACCACGGTGGCTGTGCCATCAGCCCCGGGCCGTGGCCGGGGTGCGGACAGTTTCCGCCAGTCGTCCGTGGTGTCGCCGTTGGTGCCGTCGTGGAACGTCAGGGTGAGCGCCCCAAGCTGTTCCTCTTCAGCCTGCAGCCGGAACTCGTGGCCGCTTCCCGGAACCCGGAACACCACCTCGCCGGCAGTCCGGTGCACCCCGTCCACCAGCGGGTTGGCGGTGGCGATCGGCACATCCACTGGCTCGGGGTAGGGGTGGTAGGTCGCGGTGATTTCCCAGGCCTGGTTGTAGGCGTAGGTGGGAACGCCGCGGAAGCCGGTGAAAACCGGGGAGGCCGCGTCCCTGGTGCGGATGGCGTACTTCCCTGCCCGTTTCGCCAGCTCCACCACCACCTGGTCCCCGTTAGCGCCCCCGGACCTTACCCACAGGAGGGATTCCTCGTCGTCGAGCGTTGCCCTGATGGTCCCCGCCACCGGTTCACCGGAATCCACCAGCGACAGCCCGTCGGCGGGCACCGCGGTGAGTTCCGCCGTCGTGCCGTCCGCTGACCACAATCCCGGGGCCAGGTCGACGGCGGCGGGGGAGTCCGCCAGCCACTGGAAGGATGTCAGGGTGAGCCAGCCGTGCGGGGCCGCGAGGGCTGTGTCGCGGTTGGCGCGGAAACGCTGCCAGCGTTCCAGTTTGGCGGCGGGGGTGGTGGCCATGGTTCCTTCCGATGGTGCCTGCCACGGTACAACGGTGGCAGGCGGGGTTTTCATCCCGCCGGGAACCCGGCATCCCGGGCTGCGGGGTCCTATTGGAAGCGACACTATCTGAGACGGATTGCCACGTCCCGCCGCGCTGCGGGTAGCATCTATAGGCAGTAACGTGGCTCACAGTATCCAGCGCAGTGTACGAGCCAAGTCCGAACCCTCGAAAGATACGCTTCCATGGCTCACACTGCAGCACATCCCGAATCCGATCTTGCCTCCGAACTCAGGGCAGACGTCCGCCGGGTGTCCACCCTCCTGGGCGAATCGCTGGTCCGCCAGCACGGCCCCGAGCTCCTCGACCTCGTGGAGCAGGTCCGCCTGCTGACCAAGGAATCCAAGGAAGCGGCCCGCGGCGGAGCCGACGCCACCGGCCCGTGGAGCGCCCATGACGTGGTGGCCCAGGTCCGCGAACTCCTGGGCTCGCTGCCCATTGAGCAGGCCACCGACCTGGTGCGCGCCTTCGCGTTCTACTTCCACCTGGCCAACGCCGCCGAGCAGGTCCACCGCGTCCGCGGCCTCCGGACTCGGGCGGAAAAGGACGGCTGGCTCGCCAAGGCCGTCAATGACATCGCCGGCCAGGCCGGTCCGGAGGTACTGCAGGACGTGGTGAACGGGCTGGATGTCCGCCCCATCTTCACCGCCCACCCCACCGAAGCGTCCCGGCGCTCGGTCCTGGACAAGATCCGCAAGCTGTCGGACGTGCTGGCCGAGCACACCACCGAGGGCACCACGGCACGCCGGCGGCAGGACCGCCAACTGGCAGAGGTGATCGACCAGATGTGGCAGACCGATGAGCTCCGCCAGGTCCGGCCCACCCCCGTGGACGAAGCCCGCAACGCCATCTATTACCTGGGCAGCATCCTGACGGACGCCATGCCCGAAATGCTGACCGAATTCTCGGAGCTGCTGGGCGAGCACGGCGTCAGCCTTGCCGCCAAGGACGCCCCCATCCGCTTCGGCTCCTGGATTGGCGGTGACCGGGACGGCAACCCCAACGTCACCGCCGGGGTGACCCGGGAAATCCTCCAGATCCAGAACCAGCATGCGGTCCGGATCAGCATCGGCATGATCGACGAGCTGATCTCCATCCTTTCCAACTCCACGGCGCTGGCCGGGGCGGACAAGGAACTCCTGGATTCCATCGACGCGGACCTCGCGAAGCTGCCCGGCCTGGACAAGCGGGTCCTGGAACTGAACGCCCAGGAGCCTTACCGGCTCAAGCTGACCTGCATCAAAGCCAAGCTGATAAACACCGGCAAGCGGGTTGCGGCCGGGTCGAACCACGAACACGGCCGGGACTACAGCGGTACCGACGAGCTCCTGGCGGACCTTGACCTGCTGGAACTCTCGCTCCGGAACCACTCGGCCACCCTTGCCGCTGACGGTGCCCTGGCCCGCGTCCGCCGCGCCATTGCCTCCTTCGGCCTGCACCTGGCCACCTTGGACATCCGCGAACACGCAGACCACCACCACGACGCCGTGGGCCAGCTGATGGACCGGCTGGGCGGGCCCGGGGTCCGGTACGCCGAACTGAGCCGCGAAGAGCGGTTCGAGGTGCTCGGCTCCGAGCTGGCGTCCCGCCGGCCGCTGTCGGGTCACCCGATCAAGCTCGACGGCGCCGCCGACGGGACCTACGACGTCTTCCGCGAGGTCCGTCGCGCGCTGAAGACCTACGGGCCCGACGTCATCGAGACCTACATCATCTCCATGACCCGGGGCGCTGACGATGTCCTGGCCGCCGCAGTCCTGGCCCGGGAAGCCGGCCTGGTGAACCTTTTCGGGGAGAATCCGTACGCCAAGATCGGCTTCGCCCCGCTGCTGGAGACCGTTGAGGAACTGCGGGCCTCCGCCGAGATCATCGACCAGCTGCTCTCCGTCCCCTCCTACCGCGACCTGGTGCGGCTGCGCGGCGACGTGCAGGAAGTCATGCTGGGCTACTCGGACTCCAACAAGGAATCCGGCGTCATGACCAGCCAGTGGGAGATCCACAAGACCCAGCGGAAGCTGCGCGACATTGCCGCCAAGCACGGGGTGCGGGTCCGCCTGTTCCACGGCCGCGGCGGATCAGTGGGCCGCGGCGGCGGGCCCACCTATGATGCCATCCTGGCCCAGCCCAACGGCGTCCTGGAAGGCGAAATCAAGTTCACCGAACAGGGTGAGGTCATCGCGGACAAGTACTCCCTGCCCGAGCTGGCCCGGGAAAACCTGGAACTGTCCCTCGCCGCGGTGCTCCAGGGTTCGGCCCTGCACCGGGATCCCCGGACGTCCGCCGGGCAACGCGAACGCTACGGCCAGGTGATGGAAACCGTCTCCGACGCAGCGTTCGAACGGTACCGGAAGCTTGTGGACCACCCGGACCTGCCCGCCTACTTCATGGCCTCCACCCCCGTGGAGCAGCTGGGTTCCCTGAACATCGGCTCCCGCCCGTCCAAGCGGCCCGACTCCGGCGCCGGCCTGGGTGGCCTCCGCGCCATCCCGTGGGTGTTCGGCTGGACCCAGTCCCGGCAGATTGTGCCCGGCTGGTTCGGGGTGGGCTCCGGCCTCAAAGCTGCCCGGGAGGCAGGAAATGCCGGGCACCTGGTGGAAATGATGGAGCACTGGCACTTCTTCCGTTCAGTGCTGTCGAACGTGGAGATGACCCTGGCCAAGACGGACCTGGACATCGCCGGCTACTACGTGGCCACCCTGGTTCCGGAAGAGCTGCACCACATCTTCCGCACCATCCGGGAGGAATACGAGCTCACGGTGGCCGAGATCCAGATCCTCACCGGCGAGCACCTGCTCCTGGACGCCCAGCCCACGCTCAAGCGCTCCCTCGAGATCCGGGACCAGTACCTGGACCCCATCAGCTACCTGCAGGTGGAACTGCTGCGCCGAGTCCGGGCCGAAGCCGGCACCATCAGCGGCGCGGAAATCGACGAACGCCTCCAGCGGGCCATGCTCATCACCGTCAACGGTGTTGCAGCGGGCCTGCGCAACACGGGCTAACGCTAACCCCCCACCCCTCCCGTTGCGCTATCACCCATGGTCCCCATCCGGGTCGGATAGGGACCGTAGGTGATAGCGCAACGGGGGTTGGATAGGGTTGGGGCATGCCTTCCTTCCAGACCCGCCTCAAGATCACCGGGCTCCGGCCAGGGAACCCGCCGGAGTCCGTGATGGACGCCGCCGTGGAGGCGCTGGGCACCCGCCACCACGTGGAATCGCACCAGCTGCAATTGGCCGGAGGCGTTCCGCAGCTGCACCTGCGGTTCCTGGTGGAGCCCACCGAATACAGCGGCGAGAACCAGCAGGCGCTGCAGTCGGCCGCCATGATGCGCGACGCCGTCGAACGCGTGGCGCTGACCGGTGCGCTGCTGGTGCTCCGGCGCAACCGCGGCCGCTGGGCGCCCGTCTGACGCGCCGCCCGGATCAGGCCAGGGGGCCGGTTTCCTCCACGGGGGAGCGGTCGCCGCGCCGCCGGGTCACAATGATGCCGACGACGGCGCCGATCACCAGGCCCAGCGCTACACCGATCAGCGAACTTGCCCAGAACGGCAGGCGCGTGGCCGAACCCGTGAAATAGCCCAGGCCCACCAGCCAGAACGCCCACACGATGGCGCCCAGGCCTGCGCACAGGCTGAAGCCCCGCAGCGACACGTTGGCGATGCCTGCCGCCGCGCACGTGGCCAGCCTGCCGCCAGGGAGGAACCTGGCGCCGATGATGGTGCCGTAGGTGGAGGACCGGCCGGCTTTCGCCAGGCCCTGGTGGATGCCGCGGTGGACCTTCCGGCCCCACTTCCAGCGGTCCAGGATGTGGCTGAGCCGCTGGCGGAACAGCTGGAACACCACCATGTCGCCCACCCAGGATGCCAGGGCGGACAGGGCGGTAATCAGGAAGAAGTTGGCGCGGCCGTCAGCCGAGAGGGCACCGGCGGTGATCACCACCATCTCGGAAGGGATGGGCGGGAAGATGGCGTCGCCAAGCACCGCGGGGATGATCCAGAAGTAGATCGCCGCCCCCCAGCTGTCAGCGCTGCCGAAGTCCATTGCCACAAGGTACCGCACTTTGGCGGACTGCCTCGCTGAGTTCGCGGCCGCTGCGGTATTCCACGGCTTTGGCGGTGATGGGATCCACGAACCTGATGCCGCGGGCCAGGAGCTGCAGGGGCCGGGAGTAGTCATCCGGCGCCTTGTCCAGCAGGTCAGGGTAGAAGGAGTCGTTCACGATGCCCAGTCCCAGTGAGGCCATATGGACCCGGAGTTGGTGGGTCTTTCCGGTGTGCGGCTCGAGCCGGTATCTGGCCAGCGGCGCACTTCCGGGGGTGCCGCCGTCGAACGTTTCCAGCTTTTCGATGCGGGTTTCGGCGTTCGGTTCGCCGTCAACAACCTCGGCCAGGAGGTAGCTGCGGGACTTGGTCATCCGGTTGCGGACCACCACGGGAAAGTCGACGGCAGGATGGCCCGGCGCCGGCTGGGCCGCGGACACACACTCGTAGTCTTTCTGCACCTGCCGCTTTTCGAAGAGGACCTGGTATTTGCCGCGGGTGTCCGGGTTGGTGGAAAAGAGCAGCACGCCGGCGGTCATCCGGTCCAGCCGGTGCATGGGGATCAGGTCCGGCAGGTCCAGCTGGTTCCGCAGGCGCACCAGCGCCGACTCCTGGATGTAGGTGCCGCCGGGGGTGGTGGGGAGGAAATGCGGCTTGTCCACCACCAGCAGGTGCCCATCCTGGTGCAGGATGTCCAGCTCCACAGGAATCCGGGTCTCCGGCGGGAGCGTGCGGTAGTACCAGATGAAGGTGTGGTCCCGAAGCGGCGTGGTCCGGTCCAGCGGAACGCCCCCCTCGCCGACGATTTCGCCGGCGTCGAACCTGTCCTCGATGCCCTGCGGGTCGATGTGGCCCCACCGGTGCATCATGTAGTCCATGGCGGTCTCCCACGGGCCCCCGTCCGGGAGGCGCAGGCGGGTCGCGTTGACGCCGTCGCGCACGGGGAGGGGGGATTGCATCACCTGTCCATTCTACCGGCGGGCCAGGCCGTTACCGAACAGAAAAAAGTTCTTGACAATAAAAGTTGTCGGAAGGCATGCTGGAACCATGTTGGACATAGCAGTGATCGAGGACCCGGCAACCGCCGAAGTGTCACTGGACCCCATCCGGACGCGGATCCTCCATGAGCTGGCCGAGCCGGGCTCCGCCACGCAGCTGGCCGGCAAGGTGGGGCTGCCCCGGCAGAAGGTCAACTACCACCTCAAGGCCCTGGAGCGGCACGGGCTGGTGGAGCTCGTGGCGGAGCGGCGCAAGGGCAATGTGACCGAGCGGGTATTCCAGGCCACGGCCGCCTCATACCTGATCTCGCCCCAGGCGCTGGCCGCCGTGGCCCCGGATCCGCGGCGTTTCACCGACCACTTCTCGGCGTTCTGGCTCCTGGCGCTCGCCGGGCGGATGGTTGAGGAGACCGGCAAGCTGATCGCCGGCGCCGCCGCCGCCCGCCAGGCCCTGCCAACCTTCGCGATCGACGGCGAGATCACCTTCCGGTCCGCCGCCGACCGTGCCGCCTTCGCGGCGGACCTCGGGGTGGCGGTCACCGCGCTGGTGGACAAATACCACGACGGCGGGACCTCGCCGCGGGGGCGCCGGCACCGGCTGGTGGTGGCCCTCCATCCGGCACTCAAGACAACTGAAAACCCAGGCAAGGAGCCGAACAATGACTGATGACCGCAGCTTTGAAATTATCCAGGATACTGAACTTCCCGGCACGCCGGAGCGGGTCTGGGAAGCCGTGACCGCAGGGACGTCTGCTTGGATGTTCCCCACAGAGCAGTGGCCGGCGGTAAAAACGGTTGAGGAGCATCCCACCCGACTGGTGTCCCGCATGGACGGGCCGGATGGCTGGTTCAACCAGCTGGAACACGTCCTGGCGCCGCTGGCGGGCGGCCGCGCCAGCCTGCACTACGTCCACAGCGGCATCTTCGCCGACAACTGGGATGAGCAGTATGACGGCGCCAGCCGCCATACGGAGTTCTACCTCCACACCCTGGGCCAGTACCTGAAGCACTTCGACGGCAGGGCCGTGGTGTTCACGGACATCCAGGGCCCGGCGGAGTCCATCACCCCGGACGGCTTTGAGCGGCTGCGCTCGGCGCTCGGAGTGGACGCCGCCGGACCAGGTGGGCGCGTGGACGTGGAGCTCGACGGCGTCGGCCGGCTTTCTGCGGAGGTGGACTTTGCCAATGAGCATTTCCTGGGCCTGCGGACGTCCGACGCGTTGTACCGGTTCTTCGGCCGCAACGCCTGGGGTGCCCCGGTGGGCATGACGGTGCATGACTTCAGCGGGAGCGCGGACACCGGGGCCACCGCGGCGGTTTGGGGCAAGTTCCTGGCGACGGTTTACGCCTGAAAGGCGCGGCTGGCACTAGGTCCGCTCTTGGCCGCTCCGGACTAGGCGATGGCCACCCGGGGCGGCTCCGGCAGGGCCCGCCGCAGCTGCGGGGCAGCCTCCAATTGGTTCTGGGCTGACCGCAGCGCCCGGACAGCGGTTTCGAGGCTTCCGGGGTCAAGTGTGTAAGGGATCCGGACGTAGTGTTCGAAGGCCCCGCCAACTCCGAAGCGTGGTCCGGCGGCCAGGCGGACGCCGAACCCGGGTGCAATGACGGTCAAGGCCGTGCTGATGGGTGCCGGCAGCCGGCACCAAAGGGTCAGTCCGCCGTCGGGCGCCGCAGCCTGCCAGGTGGGCAGGTGCTCCGCCAGCAGCTCCTGAAGGGTGCCCCGCTGATCCCGGAGTGCTGCCAGCCGGGCCGGCAGTGGCTCCTCGAAATGCGCCATCAGATGCGCCGCGGCCAGTTGCTCGGTCAGGGGACCGCCCAGGTCCAGGGTGGTCCGTTGGGCGGCGTACCGCCGGATCTGCTCCCTGCCGGCACGGATCCACCCTGTCCGGAGGCCGGCCCAGTGCGACTTGCTGAGCGAACCGACGGATACGCAGGAGCCGAACGCTGCCACATGCTGCGAGTCCAGGCCGTTGAGGTTCAAATCGCGCAGCGTTTCATCGATGACCAGGACGGTTCCGGCGGCGGCAGCGGCCCGCACCAGGCGGCGCCGCTGCGGATCCGGCATCAGTTTGCCGGTGGGGTTGTGAAAGTCGGGCACCAGGTAGGCGACGGCGGGACGGTGCTGCTGCAGCGTTGCCTCCACGGCGTCCAGGTCCCAATGCGGCTGGCCGGGTCCGCCCACGGCGACGGGCAGCGCCCGCGCACCCGACCCGGCAATGGCGTCCAGCGCGTTCGGATAGCTGGGGTGCTCCACCAGGACTTTGGCAGGCCTGCCATGCCGGGGTCCGGCTTCAGCCCGGAGGATGATGTTCAGCGCGTGCTGCGCTCCGGAAGTAATCAGGATCTGGTCCGCTGTGGTGGGTACCCCGGCCGCGGTGTACCGGGCTGCCACTGCTTCGCGCAGGACGGGCAGGCCCAGGACCTCGTAGCCGAAGCCGGGCAGCAGCGCGGGCAGGTCGTTTAAGGCGGCCGAAAAAGCCCTGTGTACCACTTCGCCGCTCGCCGGCAGCGACGCGTAGGCCAGGTCCAGGAGACCGTCCGGGGCGGACATGCCCGGTGCTGCCACCCCGGCGGCAGACCGGGGCAGCCGGGTGCGGCCCTTGGCGCCCTGTCCGCTGCTGAGGAACCCCTGCTCCCGCAGCAGGGCGTAGGCGGCGGTGACGGTGGTGCGGGACATGCCCAGGGTCTCCGACAGCGAGCGTTCGCTGGGCAGGGGTGTGTCCAGGGGCAGGCGGCCATCAAGGACCAGCAGCCGGACAACGTCCGCCAGTTCGCGGTAGGCGGGGCCGGCGGCGCTCTGCCAGGGGCCCATCAACCGGGCAAGGGCGGCGGGATTCATGGCTCCTGGCATCAGGCCAGTATCGCAGACTGGCTATGGAATACAAGGCCAGTGCCAGGCGAGGATGGGTCAATGATGATTCGCAGACTCCTTCAACTCTTTATCGGCCTGGCCATGTACGGCTTCTCTCTGGCCCTGTTTATCCGCTCAGCCCTGGGCACTGCGCCGTGGGATGTGCTGCATCAGGGCCTGGCCGCCAGGACCGGGCTCAGCCTGGGAGCCGTGGTGATCATTGTCAGTTTTGCCGTGCTGCTGCTGTGGATCCCGCTCAAGCAGTGGCCCGGTTTTGGTACGCTGTGCAACGCCATCCTGGTGGGTGTCTTCGCTGATCTCGGGTTGGCCCTTGTTCCGCAGTTCTCCCACCTCGGCGGTCAGACTGCGGTGCTTGCCGGGGCGGTTCTCCTGAATGCCGTGGCCTCGGCCTGCTACATCGGGGCCCGCTTCGGACCCGGCGCCCGCGACGGGCTGATGACGGGCCTCGCCCGGCGGACCGGGTGGTCCGTGCGTGTGTCCCGGACCCTCATCGAAGTGGTGGTCCTGGCCGCCGGTTGGCTTCTGGGCGGCGCGGCAGGTGTGGGCACTGCCGTGTACGCGCTGGCCATCGGCCCGCTGGTGCAACTCATGATGCCGTTCTTCACCGTTCCCGAAAAGACACCCGCGAGTGTGACCCTTGCCGGGCATACCGCAGCGTCACCCGGCGCGCTGCCCCCGGCCGAACCCGGATCCGGCACACCGGCGACGGCACACCAGGCGCACGGGTGAACCAGGGTCAGGGTATTGCCGGTCCCGGGTCGGGGCCGGCAACGGGCGCAGACTGGCACTTGGGGCAGAAGTAGATGTCCCGTTCCTCGTCGCCGTTGAGTTTGCCCAGGACAGCGTGTTCGATGGGGGTGCGGCACTTGAGGCAGGGCTGGTGCTCACGCCGGTACACCCAGTAGCCGGGCCGGCCTGCGGCGCGGCCCACCGGGACGCCGCGTGCGTTGAGGATGGTGACGCGCCGGCCGGGGCCCAGGTTGGCCTCCAGCAGGATTTTGGCGCTGGCCATCATTTCCCGCAGGGAGACCAAGGCAGGCACGTCGCCGGCGCGGACCGTGGGATGCACGCCGGCCAGGAACAGGGTTTCGCAGCGGTAGATGTTGCCGATGCCTGCCAGGTTCCGCTGGTCCAGAAGGGCAACACCGATGGGGACATCCGGCGCGCTGAGGATGCGGCGTTCGGCTTCGTCCGGATCCCACCCTGGCCCCAGCAGGTCCGGGCCCAGGTGCCCCACCACCGAGTCCTCGTCCTCGGTTTTGACCACATCCAGCACCCCCAGGGAGAACCCCACGGCATCAGCCGAGGCGGTCCGCAGGACGCAGCGGGCCGTGAAGCCGGGTTTCCGCCAGCGGCCGCCCGGAGGATAGACCTGCCAACTGCCTTCCATCTTCAGGTGCGAGTGGATGGTCAGTCCCCGCCCCTCCGGGCTGACCACCCGGATCAGCAGGTGTTTTCCGCGCGGCACTACCTCGCTGACCGTCCAGCCCGTGACGTTGAGCGTGGCAAAACGCGGCACGCGGAAGTCGGAGGCCGTGAGGACCTGGCCTGCCAGGGCGGCATGCAGCTGCGCGGTGGCCCGGAACACCGAATCACCCTCAGGCACGGATCCTCAACCCCTTCGGTGTGGAATAGGCGCCAGCGGCACTGAGCGCGGCAGCGACGGGTGTGTCCAGGATTCCATGCCCGTTGACCTTCTCCATGATGAGTTTGTCCACCGCGCCCCGGGTCACCACCCCCACCAGGGCGGCTCCCGCCGCGGCCAGGACGGTTTCATCGGCGCTGAAAACCAGTAGGGTCTTGCCACCCCGCTCGACATAAAGGACCAGCGCGCCGTCCACCAGCACCACCAGGGCCCCGGCTTTCCGCCCCGGCCGGTGACCGGTGCCGGCGTCGTCGTTCACGCCGGGCCAGGACAGCGCCGCCCCGTAGGGGTTGGCGGGGTCCGTTGCGGCCAGCGCCAGGGCCACGGGCTCGAGTTTGGCCAGCTGGGAGTCCTCGGAGAAGGACCGCAACCGGTCCACCGTGGCCGGCACGGCGAACTGGGCCGCGCCGAGGTGTTCGATGAAATACCCGCGTCGGCAGCGGCCGGCCTCTTCCAGCCGGGCCAGTACCTTATACATCAGCCCGAAGCCGCCCAGGATCTGTTCGGCCATCACCGAGCCGCGGGTCACCACGCCGTATCGGTCCAGCAGAAGCTCCGCGGTGGCCCGCGCGTGGATGGTGGCGTCCAGTTCGGGAGCGGGCAGCGCGGACCAGCGCCCGGCAGCCATGGGCGGCGTGGCGACGGCGCCGGAGGTGCCGTACCGGCCGCCACCGGCCGCCCCGATCAGGCCGCTGCCGGAACGGCCCAGCCTGCTCAGCCGGGGCGCCCGGGCCCTTGGGGTCCGAGCCACTTGCCGGTGGGCGGTGTGGCCGCCCGCGATCAGCGACCGCACCGGCGCGAAGGTATCGCCCGTGATCCGGCCGGCCCAAACAAGGTCCCACAGGGCGGACACCACATCCTGGTCGCCCAGGACTGCGTCCATGCCGCCGGCGATGTCCGTCAGCTGCCGGAAGAAGTACCCGCCGCCGTTGGTGCGCAGGTGGTCCAGGAGCCGCAGCTGGGCGTCGCCGGGTTCGTAGTCGACGGCGGGATTCAGGGTCAGTTCCGCGGAATCGGCCAGGTGCAGGCTGATCCAGCCGTCGTTGCCGGGGAGCGAGCCGGCACCGGACCACAGGACTTCACCGGCGGCCATAAGTTCGTCGAGCATGGCCGGCCGGTAGTCGGACACCCGGCTGGCCAGGATGAGCGGCTCCCAGGCGGAGGCCGGGATGGGGACGCCGGAGAGCTGGTCCACGGCGGTGATGATGCCGTCCAGCCCTCGGAGCGACGGCTGCCCGCGGCCCCCGCCCGGGACCCGGACGTGCTGCCAGGCCGGCAGGAAACGCCCGTAGGCGGAGGCGTCCACGGGTTCGACTTCGGCGCGCAGGGCTGCCAGCGAGCGGCGCCGCAGCTTGCGGAGGACCTCGGCGTCACACCATTCGCTGGTTGCCGGCTGCGGAGCCGCCACCCCGGCCGGGCCGGCAGCCTGGGCGCGCGCCGCGGCATCCGCCCTGGCAGCCTGCGCCTCCGGATCGGCGTCCTCGGCCACGTTCCCATCGTCGTCCAGCTCTGCGACGTCCGCGGGATCGGTGTCATCGTCGTCCGGACCGGCCGGCAGCAGGGCCTCGTCCGGCCCGCTGCCGTTGGGAGTTAGCGACTGCGCCGCGTCGCCGCCGGCGTGCGGGCGGAACTCACCCTCCACCACACGGCCATCGGCGGCGAGCCGCTTCAGCGCCGTGCCCACCACCGCCACGCCCAGGCCCAGCCGGGCAGCGGCCTCCGCGGACGTGAACGGCCCGTGCGTCCGGGCGTACCGGGATACCAGGTCGCCCAGCGGATCGGCCACGGGTTCAATGAACGCCAGCGGCACACCCATGGGCAGCGGCACCCCGATGGCGTCCCGGAGCCTGGCGGCGTCCTCCACCGCGGCAAACCGCTCCCCCCCGCCGATGTTGACTTTGATGGCGCGGTTGGCCCGCTGCAGGGCCTGGAGGTGGCCGGCGGCGGATGCCACACTGGCGGCGTCCTGCTCGGGATCGGGTTCGCCCTGGAGGCGCGCCGCGGCCTCGTCCGGCGTCAGCGGTCCCAGCAGCCGGAGCAGGTCCGCTGTCCCTTCCAGGCCGCGGGCCCGGCGGTCCGGCAGCAGCCGCTGCAGTTCCCGTTCGGTGGACTCGATGACCTTGGGGTCCAGGAGTTCGCGCAGTTCCACCCGGCCCAGCAGCTCGTTCAGGAGTGTGGAGTCCAGGGCCAGCGCCGCGGCCCGGCGCTCGGCCAGCGGTGAGTCGCCCTCGTACAGGAACTGGGCCACATAGCCGAACAGGAGGGACTTGGCGAACGGTGAGGGCTGGCTGGTGGTGGTTTCCACCACCCGCAGCTCGCGGCGTTCCACGGACGCTGCAATGTCTTTCAACGCGGGAAGGTCGTAGACATCCTGCAGGCATTCACGCACCGTCTCCAGCACGATGGGGAATGTAGGGTACTTCCGGGCAACGTCCAGCAGCTGCGCTGACCGCTGCCGCTGCTGCCACAGCGGCTGGCGTTTCCCGGGGGTCTGGCGGGGGAGCAGCAGGGCGCGGGCCGCGCATTCACGGAACCGCGAGGCGAACAGGGCGCTGCCGCCCACTTCGGCGGTGACAATCTGTTCCAGTTCCTCCGGATCGAACAGGAACAGCTCCGCCCCCGGTGGTTCGTCTTCCATCATGGGAACCCGGAGCACAATGCCGTCGTCAGCGGCCATCGCCGAGCCGTCCAGCCCATACCGCTGGTGCAGCCGTTGCCCCACGGCCAGGGCCCAAGGGGCGTGCACCGGCATCCCGAACGGGCTGTGCAGGATCACCCGCCAGTCGCCCAGCTCGTCGTGGAACCGTTCCACCACCAGCGTGGTGTCGCTGGGGACCACTTCGGTGGCCTGTTTTTGTTCCCGGATGTACTGGATCAGGTTGTTGGCGGCGAAGTCGTCCAAACCGCTGGCTTTGCACCGTTCCAGGGCGGGACCGGAATCGGACGCTGCCAGTTCGCGGACGAACGCCCCCAGGGCCCGGCCCAGGTCCACTGGCCGTCCCAGCGAGTCGCCCTTCCAGAACGGCAGCTTTCCGGGCTGGCCAAACGCGGGCGAGACCAGGACGCGGTCGTGGGTGATGTCCTCGATCTTCCAGCTGGTGGCGCCGAGCGCGAACACATCGCCCACCCGGGATTCGTAGACCATTTCCTCGTCCAGTTCGCCCACCCGCCGGCCGCCCTTGGGCGCGGGGGAGGGCTTTCCGTCCGCAGCCGGGGACGCAGAGCCTTCCGTTTCGGTGCCGATGATGTACACGCCGAACAGGCCGCGGTCCGGGATGGTGCCGCCGGAGGTGACGGCGAGGCGCTGCGCTCCGGGGCGGCCTTCGATGGTCCCCGCGTTGCGGTCCCAGATGATCCGGGGGCGCAGCTCTGCGAACTCGTCCGACGGGTACCGGCCGGCCAGCAGGTCCAGAGTGGCTTCGAACGCCGAGCGGGGGAGCGACGCGAACGGGGCGGAGCGCCGGACCGTGGCAAACCACTCCTCCACATCGATGCTGCCCAGGGCCGCGGCGGCGACGGTCTGCTGGGCCAGGATGTCCAGCGGGTTGGCCGGCACGTACAGGCGCTCGATTTTGCCGTCCAGCATCCGTTCCACGGTGATGGCGGTGTGCACCAGGTCCGCACGGTGTTTCGGGAACAGGACACCCTGGGAGACTTCGCCCACCTGGTGCCCGGCGCGGCCCACGCGCTGCAGCCCGCTGGCCACCGACGGCGGCGATTCCACCTGGACCACCAAATCCACGGCGCCCATGTCGATGCCCAGTTCCAGCGAGGACGTGGCCACCACGCACCGCAGCCGTCCCGATTTGAGGTCGTCCTCGATCAGGGCGCGCTGGTCCTTGGACACGGATCCGTGGTGCGCCCGCGCCAGCACCGGGTCCGCGCCGGCGGAACTGCCGGCCTGCGCCATCATCTGGGCGGGGGTTGAGGCGGGAAGGCCCGACGACGGCCCGCCCGGACGGCGGTCAGGTCCAGGTGCGCCGTCCCCCTCCGCGGCCGGGGTTCCGTCCCAGCCGCCGCCCACCGCAACCAGCTGGCGCTCCGCGTAGATTTCGTTCAACCGGGCCGTGAGCCGCTCCGAAAGCCGCCGGGAATTGGCGAAGACGATGGTGGACTGGTTGGCCAGCACCAGGTCCACGATCTTTTCCTCAACATGCGGCCAGATGGAAGCCTGGGGCTGGAGCCCCGAGGCCGGGCCGGAGTCGAACGCGCCGGCCGCGCCCTGCAGGTCCGACATGTCCTCCACAGGCACTGAAACGGTGAGGTCCCAGGTCTTGGACGCCGGCGGGGCAACGATCTCCACCGGCGCCGAACCGGCCAGAAACTGGGCCACCAGCTCCTTGGGCTCCACGGTGGCTGAGAGCCCGATCCGCTGGGCGGGCTTGGGCAGCAGGGCGTCCAGCCGTTCGAGCGAGACGGCGAGGTGGGCGCCGCGCTTGGTCCCGGCCACGGCATGGACCTCATCGATGATGATGGTGTCCACCTCCGCCAGGGTCTCGCGGGCCTTCGAGGTCAGCATCAGGAACAGGGATTCCGGGGTGGTGATGAGGATATCGGGCGGAGTGGTCAGCAAAGACCTGCGGTCCGCGGTGGTGGTGTCCCCGGACCGGACACCCACGGTGATCAAGGGCGCCGGCAGGTCAAGGCGCTTGGCGGTCTGGGTGATGCCGATCAGCGGGGCGCGGAGGTTCCGTTCCACGTCCACCCCCAGGGCCTTCAGGGGCGAGATGTAGAGGACCCGGGTTTTCCGCTTGGGGGCGCGCGGGCGCCTGCCCTTGCCCGCGGCCTGGCCGGTGACCTTGCCCGTGGATCCGGCCCCAACACCCGGGAGCGTGTCCTGGCCTGCGACGGGATCCGCGGCATCGGGCCCGGGGGTGGAGGTCAGGAGCCGGTCCAGGGCCCAGAGGAAGGCCGCCAGCGTCTTTCCGGAGCCGGTGGGGGCCACCACCAAGGCATGCGAGCCGGAGGAAATGGCGTTCCAGGCCCCGGCCTGGGCAGGGGTGGGGCCGCTGAAGGCACCCAGGAACCAGTCGCGGGTGGGCCGGCTGAACTGGCCCATGGGTGCCGCTGCACCGGAATCCTTGGCGCCCGCGACGGGCTGTTCCTGCGTCATGCCTCCATCATGCCGCACCCCACCGACAGGACAGCTGACCGCGGCCTACGATGGTTGGAAAGCGCCGATGCTCAGCAGGTTGATGCCGGCGTTGCTGCAGGCGTTGGTGGGGTCGGGCAGGAAAAGCGATGCGGTGTCCTCCGGCGGGTACACGCGGTAGCCGCCGGCCCGCACCTGGGCGCAGTCGGGGAAATTGCCGGCCTGGACGTAGCGCAGCACCGCCGTCCCGGTCTCCCCTGGGGCAAGCAGGACCTCCGTTTCGGGTGTTGTGACGTCCCGGGCGGCAGCGGCGCCGATGGGGTCGCCGGCAGCATCGGCGGTCAGCGACACGCCGGCGTAACCCTTGAGCAGGCAAGGCTCGGTGCCGGTGTTGGTGAGGTTCAGCTTCATGTAAACGCTGCCGGCAGCACCGCCACCGGAAGGGTCGGTTTCCGCAACGAGCCCCGACGCCTTGCAGAGGGCGGTGGCAGCCGGTGTGGTAGCCGGTGCCGACGTGGCGGGCGCCGTGGTGGCCGGCGCACTGGGCGTGGGCGACGCCGATGCGCTGGCCGGTGCCGACGTTGCTGAACCGGAGTTGGACGCCGACGTCGTGGGTTCCGCCTGCGGATCGCCTCCACCGCACGCGGTGAGCAGCAGGGCAGCCGCAGCGGCCGCCGTCGTAATGGTAAACGCCTGGGAAATTCGCTGAGACCTCATCGCACCACCTTTACGCCAGAGGTTGCCCGCGTCAACAAAGCCACCAGCCCGGAAGGCAACTGATGCCCGGATCGTGATGATCCGGGCATCAGGCGTGCAGGCTATTTCGCGTCAGCTGCGGCCTTGCGCCGGGCGCCGCTGCGTACCAGTGCCGCCGCGCCGAGGGCCAGGCCGCCGACGCCCGCCACCAGGCCGGCCCAGCTCCGTGCGTCGGCGCCGCTGTCCGTTACTGCCGCCACCTGCTCGGTGGCCGCTGTTTCGGCGTGACCGTCCCCGTGGCCCTCGGCGGCCACGTCAGTGATGGTGATCGACGGCGCCGGGGCATCGAGGGAATGCGGGTCCTGGCCTTCCTTGGCGATTTCGGACCAGTCAGTCTGCCCGGTTTCACAGGTCTGCAGGGTGGGGAAGTTCAGCGTGGTGCCGGCAAGGTCCGGCAGTTTCACGGACAGGACCAGGGTGTCCCGGAGTTCGTGCTCCAGCGGGGTCTTGGCGGTGTACACGATCTGGCTGGTCCGCTTGGTGATGGCGGTGCCGTCAGCCAGCTTCCGGGGTTCGGCCAGCTGCTCGGTGACCTTTTCGACGGTCCAGTTGGGGTTGACGGTGGGCTGCGCGTCGTTGAGTTCCTGCGGCAGCGTGATGGCAACCTTGGTGGTGTTCGACTCCTCGCAGCCATGCGGCACGGCGAAGGTCAGGAGCGCGTACGAGTTGGCTGACGTTTTGTCCGGGGTGACGCCCACGTGGGCGGAGGCGCCGACGGCTCCGGAGAGCAGGAGCGCGGCTGCGCCGCCCGTGGCAGCTGCGGTGGTGAGGGTGCGGCGAAGGAGGGTGCTGGTCATGGGATTGCCTTTCTGGCGCACCCCAAACAAGGGGGTGCAGGGTGTATGGGACCCGGCGCCGGAAAGGATTGTCCGGTTCGCCGGTCAGGCGGGATTCACGACGGCGGAAGGCGGGCCGCGCCGGCTGTCCCACCGGAGGTTCCGCCACGGCTGCCGGGCAGGCCGGGCAGGCCGGCTTTCCGCCGGCACCGACGGAACGGTGTGGAGGGCGGCGGCCCGGGGCAGGCCGGCCAGCGGCCGGAGCCAGCCGGCGAGGGCCCACAAGGCAGCCTCGCCCCTGGCCAGCAGGAGCGCGCAGCCTACGGTGGCCAACGCATGAGCGGCAAGCATCAGGGGACCGCTGGCGCCGGGCTGGTGCAGGTGCCCGGCCAGCGGGGCCAGGCCGGCATAGGCCTGGAGTTCCGCGGCAGGATCGTGGTGGTGCCCAGCGGGCGCAACGTTTGCCGCCGCGGTGACGGTGCCGCTGAAGGCGTTGAACAGTCCGTGGAGCACCACCTGCCCGCCGCCCAGCAGCGCGGCCATGGCGGGAAAGCCCAGGCGCAGGCGTGTGGCGGTGGTGCTGGCCAGTACGGTCAGGGCCAGAACCGCCAGCATGATGCCCGGCGCGGGAAGCTCGCCGCCACCGGCAAGGTGGGCCCCTGCTGCGAGCGCGAGGATGCCGGTTGCCACTGCCGAGGATCGGAGCACGTGGAAAGGAGTGTGTGGGTGTGCTGGCACAGCTCCTCCTTTCCGGTCCCGCATGGCGGTCTAGATTCTACCGGTGATTCGAGGCATGGTTGGCCCCGGATGGGCGGCGGCCGTGCCGGATCAGGGTGCGCCGGCAAGCAGTTCGGCGAGGACCTCAGCGGCGGTGCCATGGCGCAGCAGCGGGGCGGCCTGTCCGGCCCACAAGGACATCAGGTCCGTGTTGCCCGCAGCAGCAGCCTGGGGCCGGAATTTCCCGGTCAGCCAGTTCTGGATGGGGAAGGGGGCCACGAGGGCCGCATCCTCGAGTTCGGCCGTGACCCGGTTGGGGAGGCCCCGCGCCAGCCGGCCGCTCATGGCCCGGGTCAGGACGGTGGTCCCGGCGGCAGGACTGCGCAGCAATGACCGGTAGGCGGGCACGGCAGCCGATTCCCCGGTGGCCAGGAACGCGGTGCCCACCTGCACGCCGTCGGCGCCCAGCGCGAAGGCGGCGGCCACCCCGCGGCGGTCCGCGATGCCGCCGGCAGCGATCACCGGAATGTGGATGGCGTCCGCCACCTGAGGCACCAGCGCAAACGTGCCCACCAGGGATTCGCCGGCCGGCGCCAAAAAGGACACCCGGTGGCCGCCGGACTCCATTCCGCTGGCCACCACGGCATCCACGCCGCCGGCCTCCAGCGCCACGGCTTCGGCCACGGTGGTTGCGGTCCCCAGGACCTTGATGCCCAGCCGGTGCGCCGCCTCCACCACCTCAGGCGCAGGGACGCCGAAGACAAAGCTCACGACGGCGGGACGGGCCGCCAGGGTTGCCGCCACCTGCTCGCCATAGTCCGGTAGGTACCGGTCCGGCATGTCCGGCAGCGGCAGGTCCAGTTGGTCAAAGTAGGGCTTGAGGATCCCAACATAGCGCTGGAAATCCGCCACCGGCAGGTCCGTCGGCTCGGTTCCCGTGGGGACCCAGAGGTTCAGGGCAAAGGGCCGGGCGGTGGCCGCCCGCAGGGCAGCTGCCGTCTTTTCGATGGCAGCCGCATCGAACCCGTACAGCCCGAACGAACCCAGCCCGCCGCCGTCGCTCACTGCTGCCGTCAGCGCCACCGACGAGACGCCGCCGAAGGGTCCCAGGACCACGGGGGCCTCGATTTCCAGCAGGTCCGTAAGGCGGGCGGTCCCGGCCTGGCCGGTGCGCGGGTGGTTCATGGCGGTCTCCTGGGTCCGGGAAATGCTGGCCCGGCCAGTCTTTCAGGCCCGGCGCCCGGGCCCAAGAACCCGTTCCGGAAAGGGGCCCGGCAACGGCAGTATCGGCCGGAACAGCCGGGCGTTAGACTGCGGAGACAATCTTCTGCGACGTAAGGAGCTGTTCATGGAATACACCGGAGCGCAGTCAGAGCGGGCCGTCCCGGCAGGCGAGCTGGACCGCAGCCACATCGGCCAGACGGTCAGTTTCCAGCCCAATGAATTCACTGTGGTGTTCGGCCGGATCGCGGGGATCGCGCGCACCGAAGCCATGGTCTACCTGTCCCTGGACGGGGTCGCCGGCGGGACGCACCTGAAGGACGAGTACGACCTTCCGTCCAACCATGGGGTGTACCTGCAGGTGGACGTGATCACCAACGCCGAGTCCACCATCAAGGACCTGTTCGGCAAGGTCCAGGACAATTTGCGCGGTTCCGGGCACAGGGGTGAGGACCGCACCGACCGGTTGTAGCAACAAAAATGGTACGCCTGACGGCGGCCAACCAGGCATGCCGCACCACAGGATCCAAGGTGATGGAGTGGAAGACCTTTTCGTAGGACCGCCAGGTGTCTTGCCCGCGGGCGTGTCCTTGGGTCAGGCCAGGTACGGACCGCTCACGGACGGGCAATCTGGTCAGGTCAGGCATGTGGGCGGCTATGCCGTGTTCGCCCGGTACTGCGAAGCTGCGGGCGCCGTCCCGGCGGAGCTGGCCGCTGATCCCGCTGCGCTCGCCGGCTTCCTCCAGGCGCACGGGCCAACCATCAGGGCCAATTCGGACAGGCTGGCTGCCGCCGCGGTTTTTACAGGTAACACCATTGCAGGCCTGCGGCCGGATGCATCGTGGACCGTCGGCCCAGGTGGCGCCGAGGTGGGGAACCATGAGGCGCGGTTCGTGGTCCGGGCTGTGGTTGAGGGGCTCTGCGGCGCAGGCGACGAAATGGTACAGGCGTTTGCGGCCAAGCTGCGGGGATGGGCCCAGGAGGACCTTGGCGGGCCCGCGGGGCCCCTGCCGGTACCGGCTTCGGGGCACCCCGTCTACATCCGTCCCAGCCTGCCGGACGTTCGTTACTTTTCCGGTGCGGATGCCAGACGGTACGGCGGGCGTTGGGATGGCGGCGGTCCGCCGCAGGAAGCCTATGAAGTGGTCAGCAATCCGGGCCGGTTCGCCGGCCTCCACGCCATTGCCGATGCTTTGATCAGCCACCTGGAAGGAACCTACGCCATCGATGTCCGGGAGGATCCGGCCCTGGCCGGGGACCTCCTGCTGCCCCACCCGGATGTCCGGCGGGCCGTCAGGCTTACCCCGCACCACGCCGGGGCCGCGCCCCTCACCTTCGTCTTTACGGGCTTTCCCGGCGTCATCGTCCACGCCGGGGTGCTGCACGATTTCCCGTTTCCGGCCTGCGGATGCGACGCGTGCGACGAAACGTCGGAATCAACGGCAGACCGCCTGGAAATGCTCGTTCTCGGCGTGGCCGCGGGCGGGTACGCCGAACGCTACCCCGTAGGCAGGCGACACCAGCTTGAGTACGTGCTTGCCGCGGCCGATGGTTCAGGCTCGGAAAGCGGATGCGGTGAGCCTGGACCCATTGACGGCGGACGCCTGGGTGAAGCTGCGGCCAGGCTGCGGGATGTCGCCGTCGGCTGGGGCGCTTGGCCGTTACGGAAGGCGGGGCGGATGGTTACCTAGCAGCGGCAGCAGCAGCGGACGACGGCGGCGGGACATTCCGTTGCCTCCGCCCACCGGGCTTGCCACGCGGGCATTGCTGCCGGTGCCCCGCAGTGCCATTCTGGGGTTATCCGCAGTTTGGCCGCGACGGACAGGACAGGTCAATGCCGCTCTATCTCTCAAAATTCAGCTACACGCCGGAAACCTGGGCCAGGCTGATCAGCCACCCGGAGGACAGGCGCAAGGCGGCGCAGCAGTACATCGAATCGGTGGGGGGAAAGCTGCACGGATTCTGGTACGGATTCGGCGCCCACGACGGCTACAACCTGTGGGAGGCGCCGGACAACGTATCCATGGCCGCGGTGGCGCTCGCCATCAGCGGCGGCGGGGCCCTGGCCTCGTTTGAGACAACTGTGCTGCTCACGGTCGAGGAAACCCTGGACGCCCTCCGGACTGCCGGCGAAATTGCCTACCGCAGCCCGGGCGCCGAATAAGCCGCAGCGTCCGGACAGGCCGCGGGGCCCGGCCCCCGGCTCTCCTATGCTTGGGGAATGGATCCTGCCAAGACCCGCCGCGAAGCTGCACTGCCTCCGGTGGCCAGCCCCTTTAACCATCGGCCCCTGGCCGTGGCCGTCCTGGACATCTCCTTCGAAGTGCGCCGGAAAAGCCACGAGGGGACGGGTGTGCTGCCGCTGTCCAGCGGGGTGCTGGACGTCATCCGCGTCATCGAACGGCATCCCGGGATCACGGTGGCCGAGGTGGCAGCCAGGCTCGGCAGGCAACTAAGCAACGTCAGCGCGCAACTGCGGGAACTGGTGGCACTGGGCCTGGTCACCCGCACCCGGGACGCGGCGGACAAGCGTTATGTGGCACTCCACGCCACCGCCGAGTCGCGCCGGATCAAGTCCCTGCTTGAAGGAGCCTGGGCCGGTGCCCTCGCCACGGCCACCGACAAGCTGACCGCGGATGACCTGGCGCGCCTCGCGGCGGCGCTGCCCGCATTGGAACGGCTTGCCGCCATCCTCCACGAACCCGACGCCTGAGCCTGAACATGGCCCGTTTGGTGCCTGCCGGATAGATACTTATACTTATGTAAGTATTACTTTTGAAGAAGCGGAGATTTTGGTGGCAACACAAACAGCAACCCCGGCGGTTTTGGCGGAGCGCGCGGAGGGGCGGGCAAGCGGCGGCAAGTGGTGGGCGCTGGTCTTCCTGGCGCTCGCCCAGTTCATGGTGGTCCTCGATGGCACCATCGTGAACCTGGCCCTGCCCCGGCTGCAGGTGGAGATGGGCATTAGCGACTCCGCCCGGGCGTGGGTGGTCACCGCCTACGCCCTGGCGCTGGGCGCGTTCCTCCTCCTGGGCGGCCGCATCGCGGATTTCTGGGGCCGCAAGCGTGCGTTTATGACGGCGGCCACGGGGTTCGCCGTGGCGTCGCTGCTGGGCGGCCTGGCCCAGGCGCCGTGGGAACTGATCGGAGCCCGGGCCCTGCAGGGATTGTTCGCAGCCTTGCTGGCACCCGCCGCGCTGGCGCTGCTGACAGTGTCCTTCCCGGGTGGCCGGGAACGCGGCACGGCGTTCGCGGTGTTCGGCTCCATCAGCGGCGTGGGCGCCGCGGTGGGGGTGCTGCTGGGCGGCTTCCTGACGGACTACGTTTCGTGGCGCTGGTGTTTCCTCGTTAACGTGCCCATCGCCGTCGTCGCCCTGCTGGGTGTCTGGAAGCGGGTTGCGGAAAGCAAGGCAGGCGGCGTTCCCCGGTACGACTGGCCCGGTGTGGTCCTTGCGGCCCTGGGTCTTGGCGCCCTGGTTTACGGCTTCACCAATGCCGAATACGGCTGGGCCACTCCCGGCGCGTGGGGCTTTATCCTGGCCGGCGTGGTGCTGATCGCGTTGTTCATCGCCGTCGAAAAGCGTGTGGCCCACCCCCTGCTTCCCTTGCGGGTGGCCACCGAACGCAACCGGGCGGCAGCCTTCCTGGCGTCCTTCCTGGCCGGTGCCGTGCTGATCGGCGGCATCCTGTTCATCAACTTCTACATCCAGATTGTGCTGGGCTTCGCGCCGTTTATTGCCGGGTTGGCCTCGCTGCCCATGACGGTGGTCCTCATCATCACGGCTGCGATCGTGGCCAAAAACCTGCCCACCCTTGGCGCCCGCATCCCCACCGCAGTGGGCCCGGTGTTTATGGCGGCCGCCATGCTGTGGCTCACGCAGGTGACTCCTGACGGCAATTACGCCGTGGTTATGCTGCCGGCACTGATCCTGCTGGGCATCGGCCTGGGCATGGTGTTTGTGCCCATGCAGAACCTGGCGCTCTTTGGCGTGGACAAGGACGACGCCGGCGTGGCAAGTGCCCTGGTCAACGCCTCACAGCAGATCGGCGGCTCCCTCGGAATCGCGTTGTTCAGCACCATCGCCGCTGCTGCCACGGCAACGGCCGGCGGGGCACCCCTGGCAGCGCTGTCCAGCGGATACGCAGCTGTTTTCTGGTGGGCTGCAGGCGTGGCGATCCTGATCGCCCCCATCGCACTGGTGCTGATCGACATCAGCCGGAAGACGTTCAGCGGCGCCGCGCCGGACGCTCCGGCTGTCCACCTGTAGGCTGCCGGGCTGATCCTGCCCCCCTCCCAACTGACTCGCAGTTGTTGTCGTTTTCGACCCTCAAAACGACAACAACTGCGAGTCAGTTGGGAGGGGCGTCGTTAGGATGAAGCCGTGACTGAACCCAACCCCAAGGACCCCGCCGCGATCCCTGATGCTGCCAAAAGGCCGGGGCGGGACGGCAAATCGAATGCCACCATCTATGACATCGCCAAGTTGGCCGGTGTGAACCCCTCCACGGTGTCCCGGGCGCTCAGCAAGCCGGGCAGGGTCAGCGCCAAGACGCAGAAACTCATCGAGGACGCCGCCGCGGAGCTGCGCTACCAGGTCAATCCGTTTGCCCGGGCCCTGCCCACCGGGCGGACCAACACCATCGGCCTGATCGTCGCCGACATCACCAACCCCACCTTCTTCGACATCATCCGCGGCGCCCAGGCCACCGGCACGCTTCGGGACTACACCCTGGTGCTGGCCGAGTCCGCCGAATCCGGCGTCACCGAGCTCACCGCCGCGCGGCGCATGATGGCCACCGCCGACGGCCTGATCCTGGCCAGCCCGCGCATGGACGACAACGACATTCGCGCACTGGCAGCAGATAAGCCCGTGGTGGTCATCAACCGCGAGGTCGACGGCGTGCCCTGCGTCATCCCGGACGTCGGCAAGGGCATCAGCGAAGCAGTCCGGTCGCTGGCCGCCAACGGCCACCGCAAACTGGCGTTTGTGGCGGGCCCGCCCCAGTCCTGGATGTCGGCGCGCCGCTGGGAAGGAGTCCAGGCGGCCTGCGAATGGTCGCGGGTCACTCCTGTGCGGCTGGAATCCAGCAGGCCAACGGTCGAAGGCGGCCGGCAGGTGGCGCGCGAGGTCCTGGCCAGCGGGGCAACCGCCGTTATGACCTACAACGACCTCCTGGCCATCGGCCTGATGCAGGAACTGCAGGCCGGCGGCATGGCCGTACCGGACCGGATCAGCATTGTGGGCTTCGATGACATCTTCGGTGCCGATTTCACCACGCCGCCGCTGACCACTGTCCGGTCGCCGCTGGGGGAGTGTGGCACCGCCGCAACCACCCGGCTCCTGGACCTGCTGGTCGGCGAGGGCGGGGACGCCGGCACCCTCCGCGTGGAGACGGAGCTGGTGCTGCGCGGCTCCAGCGGGCGGGTCGTGCGGCAGGGCTGATAAATGCGGGTCAGCAGCCAATGGCAACTTTTGGCAACCGGTTGACAAGATGGCTGACGGACCCGGACCATTGACTTATGTCACAGTCGATTGCCGTTAACCCGGACAGGCTCCTGCCCGGCGATCCCGGAACCCGCAGGATTGCCAGGGATCTTTTTCAGCGAGTCAAGGACCTGCCCATCATTTCCCCGCACGGCCACGTTGATGCCGCGGTCATTGAACACAACACGCCGTTTCCGGACCCTGCGGTGCTGCTGGTCAGTCCGGACCACTACGTCACCCGGCTGATCCACTCCGCGGGCGTGGACCAGAACCTCCTGCGGCCCCAGGCCGGCAGCCACGGCAACCCCGGCGCCGCCCCGGATTCCCGCACCGTATGGCGCGAGTTCTGCAAGGCCTGGCCCCTGTTCGAAGGGACCGCGTCCGGCTACTGGCTGCGCAACCAGTTCCAGAGCGTGTTCGGCCTGCACAGCGAGCCCTCCGCAACCGAACCGGATGCCAGCTTCGACGCCATCAGCGCCCGGCTCCAGGAACCCGGCTTCCGGCCCCGCCAGCTCTTCAAGGACTTCAACATCGAGGTCCTCGCCACCACCGATGACCCCCTGGATGACCTGGCCAGCCACAAGGCCATCGCCGGGGACCCCACCTTCCACGGCCGCGTCCTGCCGACCTTCCGGCCGGACCAGTACCTGAACATCGCGCACCCGGAGTGGGCCGGTAACGTGGAGCGCCTGATTGCAGCAGCGGGCGACGGCGGCACGGGCTACGCGGGCTACCTCACCGCGCTGGAAAACCGGCGGCAGTACTTCATTGAGCACGGCGCCGTCTCCGCAGACCATGGCGTGCGGACGCCCCGCACGCTCAAGCTCGAGGCCGCCGACGCGGCCAGGCTGTTTGACCGCGCCAGGGCCGGCCAGGCCAGCGCCGCGGACCGCGAGGACTTCGAAGCGCACATGATGTACCTGATGGCTCGGATGTCAGTGGCGGATGGCCTGGTCATGACCATCCACCCCGGCTCCTACCGGAACCATCACGAACCCACGTTCAACACCTTCGGGGCGGACAGCGGGCACGACATTCCGTTCGCCATCGACTACACCGAAAGCATCCGTCCCGTCCTGCAGGACTTCGGCAACGCCAAGGACTTCCACCTGGTGCTGTTCACCATGGACGAGACAGTCTTTTCCCGCGAACTGGCGCCTTTGGCCGGCTTCTACCCGGCCGTCTACCTTGGCGCCCCGTGGTGGTTCCTGGACGCCCCGGACGCCATGCTGCGGTTCCGTTCCGCCGTCACCGAAACCGCCGGCTTCTCCCGGTCCTCGGGGTTCATCGACGACACCAGGGCCTTCTGCTCCATCCCGGCCCGGCACGATGCCTCCCGCCGGATCGAGGCGTCCTTCCTGGCCCGCCTTGTGGCCGAGCACCGCGTCTCCGAGGACAGGGCCCACGAGCTCATCGTGGACCTGGTGGACGGCTCCCCGCGCCGGGTCTTCAAGCTGTGAGCGCCGGCCTGCAGGACAGAGCCCAAGGCAAAGAGTCCGCCGCCGGACTGCCCCGGCTTACCCGGGAGCTCCGGAATGCGCCCAAGGCGCCGGTACGGATGGTCCACCTGGGCCTGGGCGCCTTCCACCGCTCGCACCAGGCCTGGTATACCCAGCAGGCCGGCGATGCGGCGCAATGGGGAATCGCCGCGTTCACGGGCAGGCGTCCGGACGCAGCCCTCGCGCTGGCAGCCCAGGACGGCCTCTTCACCGTGGTGGAGCGGGCCGACGCGGGTGACTCGTTCAGCGTGGTTGGCAGCATCATCGAAGCGGTGGACGGTGCCGACGTCGACCGGCTTGCCGCGCTGCTGGCCGCGCGGGCAACGGCCGTGGTCACGCTCACCATCACCGAAGCCGGGTACCTGGCCACCGCCGATGGCGGGTTCGACGCTGCCGCGCCGGACGTGGCCGCGGACCTCGCGGCCCTGCGCGGTACGGGCCGGCCGGTGACGCCGCTGGGCCGCCTGGTCCTTGGCCTCGCCGCCCGCCGGGCAGCGGCGGCGGGACCCCTGGCAGTGGTCTGCTGCGACAACCTTTCGCACAACGGGACCGTGGCCCGCAACGCCGTCCTGGGCATGGCCGGTGCCTGGGAGCCGGCGCTGGCGGAGTGGATCCGTGACGCAGTCAGCTTCGTCAGCACGTCCGTGGACCGGATCACGCCCCGGACCACGGCAGCGGACCTTGAAGCTGTGGCATCCGCCTGCGGCTACCGGGACTCCTCTCCGGTGGTGGCCGAACCCTTCTCCAGCTGGGTCCTGAGCGGGGAATTCCCCGCGGGCAGGCCGCGCTGGGAAGACGCCGGAGCGCTCTTTGTCGAAGACATCGAACCTTATGAGAACCGGAAGCTCTGGCTGCTGAACGGCGCCCACTCGCTGCTGGCCTATGCCGGCCAGGTCCGCGGACACGCCACCGTGGCCCAGGCCCTGGCCGACCCCGCATGCCGGCACGCCGTGGAGGCGTTCTGGGATGAAGCGGAGGCCAACCTGCCCGCCGAAGGCCTGGACGTACCCGCCTACCGGGCTGCCTTGCTGGCGCGGTTCGGCAACGCCAGGATCGCCCACCATCTGGCGCAGATCGCCATGGACGGGACCACCAAGCTCAGGATGCGCGCCGTCCCCGTCCTGCGCGCCGAGCGGGCGGCCGGCAGGACCGGTGCCGCGGCCGCCCTGATGATTGCTGCCTGGCTGGAATGCACGGCCCAGTTGCCGCCTGCCCAGGATCCATTGGCGGCCGGAGTCGAGGCGGCCAATGCCCTGGCTGGAACCGAACGGCTCCGCGCCTTGCTTGAACTGGTGGACGCGGACCTCGCGGCGGATGCCGCCGTTGTGGAGCTGATCGGGGGCCTCACCGGGAGGGTGGCCGCATCCCCGGCCCCCGGCTGACACGTGCCAAAACCGTCCGGTCACCCCGGTTTCCGCTGGCCTTCCCATCCACTCCCGAACCACCCCCAACTGCCCCGTCCGCCTGAAAGGACCAGCTGTGAAAATCATTGCCGCCGAAGTCTTCGTGACAAGCCCCTCGCGCAACTTCGTGACCCTGCGCATCACCACCGAGGACGGAGTCACCGGCATCGGCGACGCCACCCTCAACGGCCGCGAACTCGCGGTGGCCGCCTACCTCAAGGAGCATGTGGCGCAACTGCTGATCGGAAAGGACCCGCACCGGATTGAGGACACCTGGCAGTTCCTTTACCGGTCCTCGTATTGGCGGCGCGGGCCGGTGACGATGGCCGCGATCGCCGCAGTGGACATGGCCCTGTGGGACATCAAGGGCAAACTGGCCGGCATGCCCGTGTACCAGCTGTTGGGCGGCGCCTCGCGGAACGGGCTGCGCGCCTACGGCCACGCCTCCGGCGCGGACATCCCTTCGCTGTTTGATTCGGTCCGCGAGCACCTGGAACTGGGCTACAAATCGGTGCGGATCCAGACCGCGGTCCCCGGCATCAAGGCTGTCTACGGGGTAGCCGCCCAGGCCCAGGCCTCGGGTGAACGCTACGACTACGAGCCCGCCGGCCGGGGCGCGTTCCCTGTGGAGGAAGACTGGGACACCCGCGCGTACCTGCGCCACCTGCCCACCGTGTTCGAAGCCGTGCGCAACGAGTTCGGCCCGGAACTGCCGCTGCTCCACGACGGGCACCACCGGATGACACCCATCCAGGCCGCCAAGCTGGGCAAGGCCCTGGAGCCTTACGACCTCTTCTGGCTTGAGGACTGCACCCCGGCGGAGAACCAGGAAGCGCTCCGCCTGGTCCGCCAGCACACCACCACGCCGCTGGCAATCGGCGAAATCTTCAACACCGTGTACGACTACCAGACCATCATCAAGGAACAGCTGATCGACTACGTCCGGGCCGCCTCCACCCACTTCGGCGGCATTTCCCCGCTGAAGAAGGTGATGGACTTCGCCGCGCAGTACCAGATCAAGTCCGGCTTCCACGGCCCTACGGACATTTCCCCGGTGGGCTTCGCCGCACAGCTGCACGTGGGCCTGGCCATCCATAACTACGGGATCCAGGAATACATGCAGCACTCGGACAAGACCAACGAGGTCTTCCAGCAGTCCATGACATTCAAGGACGGCTACCTGCACCCGGGCAACGAGCCAGGCATCGGCGTCGAATTCAACGAGGAGGCCGCCGCCGCGTTCCCGTACCAGCAGGCCTACCTGCCGTACAACCGCCTGGTGGACGGTACCGTCCATGACTGGTAAACAAGCCCCGGCCCACATTGTGGTGATGGGCGTGACCAGCTGCGGCAAAAGCACTGTGGGCGCGGCCCTCGCCGAACGCCTTGGCGCAATCTTCGTCGACGGCGATTCGCTGCATCCGCAGTCAAACATCGACAAAATGGCTGCCGGAACTCCATTGGACGACGCCGACCGCGCACCGTGGCTGGCTGAAATCGGCAGCCGCTTCTCGGCGTCGGACGCGGGCCTGGTGATTGCGTGCAGCGCGCTCAAACGCCGCTACCGCGACCTGATCCGCAGCGGCGACGCGTCCGTGGTGTTTGTCCACCTGCACGGCGGCCGGGACCTCCTGGCCGGCCGGATGGCGGCCCGGCCGGGACACTTTATGCCCCTGTCGCTGCTGGACTCCCAGCTGGACACGCTCGAGGAGCTGCAGCCGGATGAGGCGGGTGTGGTGGTGGACATCGCCTTGCCGGTGGACCAACAGGTGGACCGGGCGCTGGCCGCCCTGGGGCCGGCCGGTGCCGGACGGCGGCAGTTCGACGTGGACCTCACCGCGGCGCCGTTCACGCTCGACGCCGAGGCCATCGCCTGGGTGGAGGGCACCCTCTCCGCGATGACGCTGGAGGAGAAGATCGGCCAGCTGTTCATCAACCACAACAACAGCTACGCCCCCCGGTACCTGGACGAGGTCCTGGACACCTACCACGTGGGCGGCATGCGCTACCGGCCGGGCCCCTCGGCAGCCGTCCAGGAACACATCCGGTACGCCCAGTCGCGGTCGCGGATTCCGCTGCTGGTGGCCTCAAACCCGGAAATGGGTGGCGCCGGCAGCTGCGACGACGGAACCTTCGTGAGCACGCACCTGCAGGCCGGCTCCCATCCGGACAAAGGGATTGCCCGGCGGATGGGCCAGGTGGCAGGCGTGGAAACGGCGGCCCTGGGGTGCAACTGGGCTTTCGCACCCATCGTGGACATCCACTACAACTGGCGGAACACCGTGGTCTCCACCCGGTCCTTCGGCAATACGCCGGAGATCGTGGTGGAGCGGGCCAAGGAGTACTTCGACGGCATCAGCGAATCGCCCACCGTCTGCGCCATGAAGCACTTCCCGGGCGACGGCATGGACGAACGGGACCAGCACGTGGTCACGTCGTACAACACCCTGGGCTACGGGGACTGGAACCGGACCTACGGGCACGTCTACCGGGAGCTGATTGGGCACGGCGTGCAGTCCATCATGGCCGGGCACATCGGGGCGCCGGAACTGTCACGGCATTTCCGGCCGGGAATCGCGGACCGCGACATCCTGCCGGCCACGCTGGCACCGGAACTGCTGCAGGACCTGCTCCGCGGCGAACTGGGCTTCAACGGGCTCATCCTGACCGACGCATCGTTGATGGTGGGACTTACGCAGGCCATGAAGCGCAGCGACCTGGTCCCCGCCACCATCGCCGCAGGCTGCGACATGTTCCTCTTCTTCCGCAACCCGGCAGAGGATTTCGGCTACATGCTGGAGGGGTACAAGTCGGGGGTCCTCACCGAGCAACGGCTGCACGATGCCCTGCGCCGGATCCTCGGCCTGAAGGCCAGCCTCGGCCTGCACCGCAGGAACGCGACGGACCTGGTGCCGCCGGCAGCCGCTCTCGAAGTGATCGGCGGCGAGGCGCACCGCGCCATTGCCGCGGACATCGCGGACAAAACGGTCACCCTGGTCAAGGACACCGCCGGCAACCTGCCCATCACACCCGCGACGCATAAGCGGATCCGCCTGTACGGCGTTTCCGGCGGTGCGGACTTCACCCGCGCCGATCCGCTGGCCTACCTCGATACCGTCCGCGAGGAGCTCGAAGCCGCCGGATTCGAGGTGCACCTGTTCCGGACCGCGGAGCAGCGGGAGGCCGCGGGCGAGGAAGACGTGAACTTCATGTCTGTGCTGGCCGAGGAAGCCACGGACGACTATCCCGCCAGATACGACGCCGCCTTTGTGTTTGCCAACGTGAAGGGCTTCGCACAGGAGGCCGCCATCCGGATCAAGTGGTCCAGCCCCATGGCCGCAGAGATCCCGTGGTACAGCACCGAGGTTCCCACGGTGTTTGTGTCCCTCAACCAGCCCAACCACCTGATTGACGTGCCCATGGTCCGGACTGCCATCCATGCCCACGCCGGCAGTCGCGAGGCGATCCGTGCCGCGGTGCAGAAGATCCAGGGCAAGTCGGAATTCACCGGCACGTTCAACGAGAACGTGTTTTGCGGGTCCTTCGACACCAGGCTCTAGCCTGGGCTTTACCCACAAGAAACGGCGCCATTCCAGCCGGAGAAATTCCGGCGGGAATGGCGTTTTTCTTTGGCCAAAGCAGACAGGGGACGTCCCATCTCCTGTATACTAGGAGAAGAGAAAAGGCCGCCACCCGACGGCTGCCTAAGGAGATATCGTGACCACAGCGCCTGCAGGAGTTTCGCCAGCCCGATTCAGTGCCCAGCTCCGCTCCCAGGCCCTGCAGACACGGATCATGGATCTTATCCTAGAGCGCGGACTGGACGTGGGCGATGCACTGCCCACCGAGAGCGAGTTGTCAACGGAACTCGGCGTTGGCCGGAACACGGTCCGGGAGTCCCTCAAGGTGCTCCAGGCCCTGGGCGTCATCGAGATCCGGCACGGCTTCGGCATGTTTGTGGCTCCGAACAACTTCACGGCGTTGGTGGCTGGACTGACCTTCCGTGGCCGCCTCTCGCTGCGCCACAAGGGCGAAGAGGCCATGGAGCTGGTGGACGTGCGCCAGGCCCTGGAATCCGGCCTGATCGGCTCGGCCATCGATGTGCTGACCGAGGAACACCTCGCAGAGCTTAAGGCCGTGATGCAGGGCATGCAGGAAGCTGCCAGCCGCGGCGAAATGCTGGTGGAGCACGACGCCGAATTCCACCGCCGCCTGTACGCGCCCCTCAACAACGAGCTGCTGACCAGCCTGGTCGACGTGTTCTGGCAGGTGTACCGCCAGATCCACCTGGCGCTCGGCACCGGAACCGTCAACCTGGAGCAGCAGGCCCAGGACCACTGGGACATCTACGACGCCGTGGCCAACCGGGACAAGGCCCTGGCCGCCGAGCGCCTGCAAAGGCACTTCGACGGCATCAGGCTCAAGCTCAAGGACGTTGCGGGGGAGTAGGCCGCCCCTGCCGCGAGGCAGGTCAGGCGTCCAGGGCGCCTTTGAACCAGCCGGTGATGCTGGCCGGATGCGTGATGGCAGTCCCCACCACAACCGCAAACGCACCGGCATTTAGGGCCTGCCTGGCCTGCGCCGGAGTGTGGATCCGGCCCTCGGCGATCAAGGGTGCGGCGAGCCCGGCGGCAGCAATCAGGCCCAGGAGTTCCAGGTCCGGGCCGGCAGTTTTTGGCCGCTCCCCGGAATAGCCGGACAGGGTGGTGCCGATCAGGTCCGCGCCGGCATCGGCGGCGGCCAGCGCATCGTCGAGGGAGCCGCAGTCGGCCATGACCAGGGCATGTGATCCGGCGTGGATCCCGGCGACGGTGGCTGCGAAGCTCAGGCCGTCCGGGCGGGCCCGGCGCGTGCCGTCGATGGCCACCACGTGGGCGCCGGCGTTCGCCACGGCCAGGGCGTGCCGCAGGGTCGGGGTGATGAAGACGCCGTCGTGGCCGTCTTTCCAGAGCCCAATGACGGGAACGTCGACGGCGGTCCTGGTGAACTCGATATCAGCCAGGCCCTGGACGCGGATCGCCGCAGCCCCGCCGATCACCGCTGATGCAGCGACCTGGCCGGTGGTGCGTGGATCGCGCATGGGCTCGCCGGGGTACGCCTGGCAGGAAACGATCAATTGGGAGCGGAGGGCCTCAAGGCCTTCGGGAGTGAGGATCATGGGTTCTCCAGGAAGTGGTTCAGCATGGGTTCAGAACGAGTTTCGCGGCGCCCACAATGGCGGCTGTGTTGCCCAGGGCTGCCCGCAGCACCGGCACGTCCGCCAGCGGGGCCAGGAGTTCGGCCCTCAGCGCGCGTTCCATCGGGCGCCACCAGAGGTCGCCGGCATCGGCCAGTCCACCGGAAACCACCACCACGGCAGGGTCCAGGATGTTGGCCAGGCCGCCCACGACCTGGCCCGCCGCACCCGCGCCGATGCCGATCGCCTTGATGGCGGCAGCGTCGCCGTCGTGCGCCAGGGAAAAGACGGCCCGGGTGTCCCGGACCTGGGGTGGGCCGCCGAAGCGGCGGAAGGATTCGAGGATGGCCGGTCCGGAGGCGATGGCCTCGACGTGGCCCGTGTGGCCGCAGACGCAGGGTAGCGCGGCACCGTTGTGGTAGGCATAGGGCGAGGCGACGTGGCCCACGTGCCCGCCCACGTGGCGATGGCCCAGGACGGGAGTGCCGGCCAGGACAAAGCTGCCGCCGACGCCCGTACCGAACGCCACCAGGAGCGAACTCGCCGTTCCGGCGGCGGAGCCGGTCCAGGCCTCGCCGAGCGCATGGGCGTGGACGTCGTTTACGGCCCGCACGGACGACGGCGGCAACCCCAGCCGCGAGGCCAGCCCGGCAGTCAGTTCCGTCCCGGCCCAGCCGAGGATCGCGTCGGTAGCCGAAACCACCACCCCGCGCGATGCATCGATCACCCCGGCAGAACCAGCCCCGACGCGGTCGACGGTGATCCCGGCAGCAACGGCCCGGGAAATGAGCCCCGAAACCAGCGCAGCAGTAGCATCGAGGATCGCCGCGCCGCCGCCGCGGTTCAGCGTAGGAATGGTCTCCGAAAACAGGACCTCCCCGGCTCCGGAAACAACCCCGGCAGCAGTCTTGGTGCCACCCAGGTCAACACCGATCGCGTACATCAATTTCTTCCTCACAGGGGATCGCGGGGGAGCCGGACTACGGGAGGCGGCGTTGGACGCCCATCTTTTGCGTAGGTTGCGTCAAAGCGCGAGGAACGAGCGCAGCAACCGGCAAAAGATGGGTGCCCAACACCCCAGTAGAACCTAGACCAGGCCGTTACGCGCCAGGATCAGCTTGATGGCGGCGGTCTCGGAGTCGTTCAGTGCCGGCATGGGCACGCTCATGGTGTTGGACTCGATGACGCCCATGATCTGCAGCGCGGTCTTGAACGCACCCAGTCCCGCAGCGCCCCCGGAGACCCGGCCGTTGGGGGTGAAGACGATTTCGAAGACGTCAGCCAGGCGGTCCTGCTCGCGGCGTGCGCCGGCCCAGTCGCCGGCCTGGGAAGCATCGAACAGGCGGCGGTAGCCGGCCGGGTCAACGTTGCCGAGGCCCGGGACCACGCCGTGCGCCCCGCCCAGGAGGGCGCCGTCCACCACCACCTCGTGGCCGGTGAAGATGCTCAGCCCGGGGTTGTCCTTGGTGGCCAGCAGCAGCTGGCGGAAGCCAACATCGTCGCCGGAGGAGTCCTTGACGCCGGTGATGACGCCGTCGCGGCCCAGCCGTGCCAGCAGGTCAACGGGGAGCTTGAAGTGCGTCCGGACGGGAACGTCGTAGGCGAAGATGGGCTTGTCGACGGCGGCGTGGACGGCCCGGAAGTGCGTCTCGGTCTCGGCGGCGTTGCCAATGGCGTAATACATGGAGGTGACAACGATCGCGTCAGCGCCCAGGTCGATGACCTTCCTGGCCTCTTCGATCACACGGTTGGTGGTTTGTTCGTTGGCGCCCACAATCAGCGGGACGGCGCCGGCATTGGCCTCCGCGATGGTGCTGACCACCAGGGCGCGCTCGGCATCCGTCATGTAGGGCACCTCAGCGGAGGAGCCGAGGACAAACAGACCGGAGACGCCGCCGTCGAGCAGATGCTTGGTGACGTTCTTCAGGGAATCTGTGTCGATGCTGCCATCGGTGTGGCGGGGAGTGACGACGGGCGGGATGACGCCGGAAAACTGGGGCATGGGGTAACTCCAATGGTTGAAAAGCGAAGCGGGAAAATTCAGGTGTGCAGCAGGCTGGGAGCGGCGCCCAGCAGCTTGCGGGTGTAGTCGTTGCTGGGGGTGTCGAAGACCTGCGCGGCGGGGCCCTGTTCAACGATGTTGCCGAAGTACATAACGCAGATGCGGTCCGAGACATAGCGGACGGTCTGGATATCGTGCGAGATGAACACCAGGCCCAGGTTCAGCCGGGTCTTCAGGTCGGAGAGCAGGTTCAGCACCTGGGCCCGCACCGAAACATCCAGCGCGGAGGTGGGCTCGTCCGCCACAATGATGTCCGGGTCCAGGGCCAGTGCCCGGGCGATTGCCACGCGCTGGCGCTGGCCGCCCGAAACCTGCGACGGCGTGACCCCGGCTGCAGAGGCCGGCAGGCCAACCAGCGCCAGCAGTTCGTCCACCTTTGCAGCGCGGGACGCTGCGGTGCCGATCCCGTGGATCTGGAGCGGGTCCGTCAGGATATCCGCGATGGTCATCCGGGGATTCAAGGCCGTTGCCGGGTCCTGGAAGACCACCGAAACGGAGCGGCCAAATTCCTTGCGCATGGCGGCGTTCCGCTTGATGGCGGGCTTGCCGTGGAACAGTACCTCACCGGATGTGGGCGGCTGCAGGCCCACCAGCACGGCGGCCAGGGTGGACTTGCCGCAACCGGATTCACCCACGATGCCGACGGTTTCACCACGGCTGATGCTGAAGTCCACGCCATCCACGGCCTTGACGATGGTGGGCTTGAAGAGCGATCCGGAGCGGGCCCGGTGGTGGACTTTGACGTCCCTGAGTTCAATGACGGGGGTGCCGGTGGCGGCGTTCATTTCGCGTCCTCCTTGAGGTGGCTGGCCCAGAAGTGTTCTGCATCCGAAGCCCCGGTGGAGGTGGCAGGTTCGGCAGCAGCCGGGGAACCGGCAGGAACCCTTGAACCGGCGGACACCGGGGTGAGGACCAGGCGTTGGTTGGGATCGGCGTCGGCCCGCAGGGACCGGGGCGCGAAACGGTCGCCGGGGGCGAAGTCCTGCGGGGAGGGGACCGTGCCGGGGATCTGGTGCAGCCGGGTGGCGTCCGCCTCGATGGAGAGGACAGCGCCCAGGAGGCCGCGGGTGTACTCATGGCGTGGATCCTGCAGCAGCGCGGAGGTCTGCGCAGATTCCACCACCTGGCCCGCGTACATAACGGTGACCCGGTGTGCCAGCGAAGCCACCAGGGCCAGGTCGTGGCTGACGAACACCATGGCGAAGCCAAGCTCTTCGCGGAGGTCGTTGAGCAGGTCAACCACCTGTTTCTGCACGGTGACGTCCAGGGCGGTGGTGGGCTCATCGGCCACCACGATCCTGGGCGAACGGGACAGGGCCATGGCGATCAGGACGCGCTGGCGTTGCCCGCCGGACAGCTCATGCGGGTAGCTTGCCAGCGTCCGGACCGGGTCCAGCTTGACCATTTCCAGCAGCTCGGTGGGCGTCTTCCGACCGCCCCGCCGGGTCAACTGGGTCATCTGGTCCCTGATCTTCATGGACGGGTTCAGCGAGCTCAACGCGTCCTGGTAGACCATGGCGATCTGCTCCCCGCGAAGGCCCTGGTAAGCCTTGATGCTGCTGTGCTTGCGGGCGGGATCCAGCAGTTCCTTGCCGTCGAAGGTGATGGAGCCGGTGATCTCCGCCGTTTTGGCCAACAACCCCATGATGGCCAGGGAGGTGATGGACTTTCCGCAACCGGATTCGCCCACCAGCGCCATGGTTTCGCCTTCCTTCACGGTGAAGGAGACGTTGTCCACGATGGCCGTGGCGCCGAACCGGCCCGGGAATTTGATGGACAGGTTGGTCACCTCGAGCACTGTGCGCGCATCGGCCGGAACCTGGGGCAGCCGGTCGGTCCGGGTGGCTTCCACTGCGGCCAGGCGCAGGAGTTCTTCGTCCAGCCGGGCGTTCGGGTTCGCCGAGATCACGGCGGCGCCGTGATCCGGCATGCCGGCACCTGCTCCCATGCCGTCGTCGGACAGGCTGTGCCGCGGCGCGGCCTGCACCGCGTCGAGTTCGTGTTGCTCCACGACGGAGCCCTGGGCAACTGAGGTGCCCACCACGGCGTCGACGGCGGTGAGGGCGGCAGCGCCGTCGTCGTCTTTTACCGCCGGTGCGCGCCGCAGCTTGGGGTTGACCATGGCATCCGTTAGGCCTTCGGCGAGGATGTTCAGGGCCAGCACCGTGAGCAGGATGGTGAGGCCGGCGAAGGTAGTGGCCCACCAGCCGCCGGAGAGCACCAGATTGCGGCCATAGGAGATCACGTTGCCCCAGGACGGTGCCGGATCCTGGACGCCGGCGCCGAGGAAGGACAGCGACGCTTCGAGGATGATGGCGTCAGCCACCATGACCGTGGCGAACACCAGCACCGGGGCGGCGGTGTTGCGGACAATGTGCTTGAGCAGGATGTAGAAGCGGCTGGCGCCGATGACCCGCTCGGCACGGACGTAATCCTCGCCGTACTGCGAGAGCACGTTGGCGCGGACCACCCGGGCCAGTTGCGGTGTGTAGATGATGGCGATCGCCAGGATGATGGTGGGCACGGAGTTGCCGAATGCTGCCAGCAGCACAGCGGCCAAAGCGATGCCGGGGAAGGCCATCAGGATGTCCATGATGCGCATGATCAGTTCATTGACGGTCTTGCTGGACGTGGCTGCCAGGGATCCCAGCAGCGCTCCCACCAGGACAGCGAGGGCCACGGCGCCGAGGCCGATCAGCAGCGAGGACTGCGAACCGAACAGCAGCCGGGAGAAGATGTCGCGGCCCAGCCGGTCGGTGCCGAAGAGGTGCTCGCCGCCGGGAGGGGTGGCCGGGGTGAAGGATTCCAGGGGATCGTGCGGCGCAAGAACGGGGGCGAAGATGGCGGCCGCGGCAATGATCACAAGGAAGACGAGGGCCAGGCGGGAGCTCCAGGGCAGGGCCTTGAAGCGGAGTCCGGGGGCGCTCAGGCGTTCAGCGAGTTTGCTGCGCATGGGTCACACGGTCCTGATTCGGGGGTTGATGAGCAGGTAGAGAAGGTCCACGGCGATGTTCACCAGGACGAATGTGACGGAAATGGTGAGCACCACGCCCTGCACCAGGTTGACGTCCAGGTTGGTGATGCCGTTGAGGATCAGCTGACCCATGCCCGGCAGCGCGAAGATCATTTCGATCACGACGGCGCCGCCCAGCAGGTAGCCAACGCGCAGGCCCAGCACGGTTACCGGAGTCACCAGGGCGTTGCGCAGGACGTTCTTGGAGACCACTTCGCGGTACGGCACGCCGTTGCCGACGGCCGTCCGGACGTAGTCGCGGTCCAGTTCCTCCACCATCGAAGTGCGAACCACCCGGATGAGGGAAGCGGAGACCGGGATGCCCAGTGCCAGGGCCGGCAGGGCCATGGAGTTGAGCCAGCCGCCAAAGCCGGATTCGGGCGTCGCGATTCCACCGGACGGGAAGAGCGGGTTGCTGCCCAGGGCGAACCACTGGATCAGCAGGATACCCAGCCAGAACGACGGTGTTGCTACCGCCGCGATGGAGAAGACACGAACCACCTGGTCCTGCCACTTATCCCGGTACAGGGCGCCGATGATGCCGAAGACCAGCGAGACCACCACGGCGATGATGACGCCGAGGAAGGTCAGCTGCAGCGTCAGGGGAAACGCCGTGGCGATCATGCCGGCAACCGGTTTGGCCGGGGGAGTGGTGACGCCAAGGTCGAACTGCAGGAGCCTGCCCAGGAAACTGATGTACTGCAGGGGCAAAGGGTCGTTGAGCCCGTTGGACTCCCGGTACTGTTCCTTGGCCTCTTCGCTGGCACCTTCGCCCAGGGCACTGCTGGCCTGGTCGCCCGGTGCTGCCTGCAGGACCAGGAACACCAGCAGCGTGATGCCCAGGATCATGAGGGGCAACGCTGCGAGCCGTCTGCCCAGCAGTCGCAATATGGTGGTCAATGTCTTCTCCGTTGATCAGATCAGGATGTGCGGCCCACACCAACGAAGGAAACTCCGGTGGTGGGGAGGGGCGCGAAGCCGCTGAGCCTGGTGGAATCCCAGGCGCTGGGGAGCTGGCGGTGGAACATCGGGTAGAGGGGAACTTCCTCGGAAACCAGGTCAACGATCTGGCCGGTCAGTGCCTTGGCTTCCGACGACGACGCGCGGCCGGCTTTGGACATCAGGTCCACCAGGGCGGCGCGCTCCGGAGTGGTGGCCCAGAAGGCGCGGTTCTTCATCCACGTGTCACCGGCGTAGAACCAGCTGAGGAGCAGGTCAGCGTCGTTGCCGAAGACGGACGGATCGCCGGGGGCGGCAACCACTGTGTAGTCACCCTTTGCCACGCGGTCTGAATACAACGCACCGGACTGGAGGTTCTTCAAGGTGACCTTGACGCCGGGGATCTTGTTCCAGGACTCGAGCATCAGCGGAGCTACGTCCTTGACCCAGGCGGTGTCGGTGGTGAGGAGCTCGAACTCGAGGCTGGTGACGCCGGCCTCCTTGAGCAGGTCGGCCGCCTTCTGGGCGTCGTAGCCGTAGACGTTCTTGGCCTTGACGTAGTCCGGGTGGCCTTCCTGGAAGTACGACGATGCCGGCTTGGCGTTGCCGAACAGGGCCTTCTTGATGATGGCGTCCTTGTCCAGGCCGTAGTGCAGTGCCTGGCGCACTTTTTTGTTGTCGAACGGGGCAGCGGAGCAGTTGAACATCAGGAACATCAGGCCAAAGGACTGCACCGACTCCACGCTGGACTTGGCTTTCAGGCCATCAACGTCCAGGTAGGGGACGTCTTCAATGGCCTGCACGCGGCCTGACTGCATGGCGGTCACGCGGGCCGCGGCGTCGGAGAGCAGGAGCCAGGTCATGCCCTTGGCGAGTGCCGGCATGGGGCCGTTGTAGGCGCTGTTGGCTTCAAAGATGATCTTGTCGTCCTTGACGGCGGAGATCAGCTTGTAGGGGCCGGTGCCAACGGGGGCGGCGTCGAAAGCCTTCAGCTGGTCGGAGCCCACCGGGAAGTTGGTGAGTGCCTTGGGGACGATCTTCACCACGGAGATGCGGGGACCGAAGCCCGGGAAGCCGTACTTGAGGGTGAACTCCACGGTCTTGGCGTCGACCGCCTTGACCTCCTGGATAAAGGGAATGAACTGGGAGAACAGGGACTTGTTGGCCGGGTCCATCACGCGGGTGAAGGAAAAGACAACATCCTCTGTGGTGACAGGGGAGCCATTGTGGAACATGGCACCGTCGCGGAGAGTGACCCGGTAGGTGGTCTCGTTGACCATGGTGGGGTCCGACGCGGCGAGGGCGTTGTACGGCTTGCGTGTTGCCGGGTGGAGTTCCACCAGGCCTTCGAAGACGTGCAGGTTGGCCGCCATGGGTGTGGCGCCGGAGGAGGAGATCGGATCGAAGCCGGTGGACAGGGCGTAGGAGATGCCTGCCTCGATGGTGAGGTCCTTGTTGACGGCTGCCGTATTGGTGGCGGAGCCGGTGGTGGTGGCCGCGGGACCGCCGCAGGCTGCAACGGAGGTGGTGATGGCTGCTGCGATGCCCATAACACCGGAGATCTTGAGGAAATTGCGGCGGCTGGCGTCATTGACCAGCGGCAGGTGCTTGAGGGTGTTCATGAGGGCCTCACCATGTGAAAGGGTTTATCGGATGTAGGATGTCCGAGCTCGTAAGAAAACTGTAAGGGCCATCACAGGGGTTCGTCAAGGGGCGCCGGGTTTGCGCCCGGTTGCGGAGCCTGCAGCAGGCTGTCACTGTCCAGCAGGCGCTCGAGGATCTCACCGGTGCTGGTGTTGCAGACAAACTCCTTGCCTGTCCGGACATGTCCTGCTCCCACTGTGGCCGTCAGCACATAAGTGACAGTGGCCGTTCCCGCTGCCACGTCGGCTTCCGTGACGGTGTAGGTGGGGGTGAAAAAACGGGCTTCGTGGCCGGTCTTGAGGTCCGTGGGTTCGAAGGCGTCGGCGCCGGGCCCGTGGAGTGTTACCAGTGCTGCGGGTGCCGGGCCGTTGTTGCTGGCCCGCCCGGTGAAGGCGAAGATATCACCCGCTTTGTAGCCCGCGCTGATGGGGCCGTAATTCAGGTCCTGGGCTTCCCTGCTGCCGAGGATCTGCTGGGCGCCATATCCGTGGCCGATCTCTTTCCAGGTATGGGCGTCCCAGCCGGCATCGTTGGCCGGGAGTGCGTGCGACTCGCCAACGTCCTGCCAGTCTGCCGGCCTGCCCGGGGTAATGGAGCGCAGCTCCATCTCGAAGCCGAGGCTGCCGTTGCGTGGTTCCGGGGGCTCTGCTGGCGTTTGCCCGGCCAGCAGGTTTGCCGTTGGCACTGACGCAAAAACAATGTCGCGGTACCCCTGGCGCTCATACAGCACGCCAACACTGCCGTCCGGCAGCCGGCAGGCGGTGGAATAGGCGGAGCTGCCGGGGCACAGGACCAGCTTCCGGGGCCACGTCGCGCCGTTGTCCGTGGAGAGGCTGAGGGTGGTGTTCCGCCGGAGCAGGGTGTCGTTGTTGTTCGTGGCCAGCAGCCAGCCATCGGTTTCCTGCCTGGCATGCCCGGTCACCGCCGGCAACCCGTCGAACCGTGCCAGGGAACCGTTGTCGCTGGGGTCCGGGAGGTCCGGGACCGGAGCCAGATCGCTCCAGGAGGCCCCGCCGTCGTCCGAGTGCGCGGCGAGCCGGGCCGGAGTGGCCCGGGAGTGCAGGAGGAGGCGCCCATCGTGCAAAGCCACCACTTTGTTTTCGTTGGGATTGATCCCATTCGGCCCCGGTCCCAGAAGCGCCCCCAGGGTCCATGAGTCGCCATGGTCGTCGCTGTAGGCCGAGGCCGCCATGATCTGGCCGGTCACCAAAAGGACAAACTGCTGCACCAGGCGGCCGGTGAAGGGGCCGGTGTGGATCTGGATGCCTTGACCGGCGGCGGCGAAAAGGCCGGTGACGCCCGGGACTTTAAGTTGGTCGGTGATCCTGCGGTGCCGCCAGGTGCGGCCGTCATCGTCGGAGAAGCTGAGGTCGGCGTGCTGGACTGCATCGTCCGGCTCGAGTCCTTCCACCGCTTCGAAGAAGCCTGCGTGCGTACCGGCGGCGTGGAACATAAAGATCCGCCCGGTGTGGCTGTCCACCAGCAGGCTGGGGTCGCCGAATCCCTGCAGTCCGACGCCGGAACGGACCACCTGCTGGTCGGTCCAGGTCTGTCCGCTGTCGGAGCTGCGTCGCAGCAGCAGGTCGATCGGGTTGGGCAGGTCGTCGAGGTTGGGCCGACCGTCGTAGGCGGCCAGCAGGGTGCCGGTCCTCGTGACGGCCAAGGCGGGAATGCGGTACTGCCGGTAGCCGCCGACGCCACGGGTTGCCAGTACCTGCTCACGGATGGGTTGGAGATGGGATGTCATACCTTCATCCTAGGGACTGGGGTGCGGGGGCGGTAGGGGGCTAGCCAGGCGCTGACTTCCAACGTATGTTGTAGGACGTTGTATGTATGAGCTACAACACACGCCTTCCCGATCTCACCGTCGCAGACGAGAGGACCACGGTATGAAAAACCAAAGACCCGCACTTCGAGGCGCGGCGCGGACCCTCGGCGCCAGCGCCGCCGGGCTGGCGTTGCTGGCCGCCAGCGTCCTTCCAGCCAATGCCGCACCCATCCCTTCGCCCAACCCAGCCACCCCACCGGGCAGCTTCGCGGAACAGAACCTCGGCGCCGATCGCACGGCGGCCAACTTCTTCTACCGCATTCCGGCCCTGACGTACCTTGGCAACAACGTGGTCCTCGCAGCGTGGGACGGCCGGCCGGGCAGTGCCGCCGATGCTCCCAACGCCAACTCGATTGTGCAGCGCCGCAGCACGGACGGCGGCGCCACCTGGGGGCCGGTGCAGACCATCGCCGCAGGCCAGCCGGGCGATGCAAGCAGCCCGAAGTACGGTTACAGCGACCCCTCCTACATTTTCGATGCCGAGGCAGGCAAGGTCTTCGCTTTCTTCGTCTATTCCAAGGACCAGGGCTTCGGCGGGAGCCAGTTCGGCAACAGCGATGCTGACCGCAATGTCATCTCGTCAGCCGTGATCGAATCCGCTGATGGCGGCGTGACATGGAGCCAGCCGCGGCTCATCACCAACGTAACCAAGCCCGGCACCAGCAAAACGAGCCCCGTGGCGGGTGACGTCCGGTCCAACTTCGCATCCTCGGGTGAGGGCATCCAGCTCAAGTACGGTGCCCACAAGGGCCGGCTGATCCAGCAATACGCCGGCGACATCCGGCAGGCAGATGGCGGCAACAAAATCCAGGCCTACAGCGTCTACTCGGACGACCACGGCCTCACGTGGCAGAAGGGCGCCAACGTGGGCGACCGGATGGACGAAAACAAGACCGTGGAACTCTCCGATGGCCGCATCCTGCTGAACTCCCGCGACAATGCCAACCAGGGATACCGCAAGGTGGCGGTGTCCACTGACGGCGGCGCAACGTACGGGCCGGTCAGCCAGGACACGGAACTGCCGGACCCGGCCAACAACGGGTCCATCGCGAGGATGTTCCCTAACGCCGCGCAGGGTTCCGCGGACGCCAAAAAGCTCGTGTTCACCAACTCGAATTCCAGGACAGCCCGCGAAAACGTTTCGGTGCGGGTGTCCTGCGATGACGGTGCAACCTGGCCGGGCGTGCGGACCGTGCGTTCAGGATTCTCGGCTTACTCGACCATCAGCCGGTTGCAGGACGGCGCATTCGGCCTGCTCTACGAGGGCAACTACACGGACAACATGCAGTTCGCGTCCTTCAACGATGCCTGGCTGAACTACGCCTGCGCACCGCTGGCCGTCCCGGGCACTGCCGTGGCCGGTGGGGCAACCACCCAGGTGCCAGTCACCGTCACCAATCAAGAGGCGGCCACGCTGACCGGTGCAACGGCGACTGTCTACACGCCCGTCGGCTGGTCGGCAACCACCGTACCGGTCCCCGCCGTCGCGCCCGGAGCTTCGGCCACCGTCAACGTGGCACTGACCGCCCCGGCGGGCGCCAGCGGCGTGCAGAACCTCAACGCTGCGTTCACGACGGCGGATGGCCGGGTATCGCAGTCGACGTTTGCGGCCACGGCTCCCGTCAATGCCCAGGTGGGGCTGGCCATCAGCGGAACGGCTCCGGGCAGGGACGTGCAGGCCAATCCCTATGCCGTGGGGGAGACCATCACCTACACCCTGACGGTCAAAAGCACCTCCACTGTGACGGCGAACGCTGTGCCGGTGTCCGGGACGTTCGACTCGGGGTTCCTGCCGCCGTCAGCCCCCAACTGCCGGTACAACAACCTGGCAGCCGGGGCCTCCTATACGTGCGCCACGGCCAGGCACGTGGTCACGGCGGCAGACGTGGAGCGCGGCTACTTCGTCCCCACGGCGGGTTTTAATGTCACGGCCAGTGCCACCCCGTCGCTGACCCGGACGGTGTCCTTCGCGGGCGCCGCGATTGCCCTGCGCGACGGCCTGGTGAGCGCCGATATCAGGGGTGCCAGGGCCGACGTCGGGCGCGACCTGGCAACCCAGCCATACGCTGCGGGCAGCCAGGTGCCGTATTCGTTTGCGGTGTCCAACACCAGCCCGCTGGTGACCAAAGTGGTTCCCACGAGCGGTAACTTCGGCCCATTCCTGCCCGAAGGGGCCGGTAACTGCCGCTACTCCGTGCTGCCGGCCGGACAGTCGTACACCTGCGCCACGCCGCGCCACACGGTGACCGCCGCTGAGGCCGAACAAGGCTACTTCACGCCGGCCACGACCTGGGAGGTGTCTGCCGCAGGGCAGACGGCCAAAACTTACACGGTCGACGGCGGCGAGGTGGATCTGAAGGTCCGCGAGGCCAGGCTCGACGGCACGGTCACCGCGGCATGGGCAGATTCCGACGGCGACCGGTACGCCAGCGCCGGGGACCTTGTCACCTACACGTACACGGTGGGGAACGCGGGCAACGTGCCGCTGACCGGCCTGGCCGCAGATGCCGCGGGGATCACAACGGCGGCGCTCGCCGTTGGCGAATCCGTGTCTGCTGCCCGCGAATACCGCCTGACAGCCGCCGATGTGGCGGCAGGCACCCTGGCGCCGGTGTCCTTCGAGGCCACGGCGGACAACGGTTTGCAGCCTGCAGCACTAACGGTGACCGGAGAAGCGCTGGTGCTCAATCGTCAACCGGCTAAACCGGTTTCCGAGCCGGCTGCCGGGACGCTGAAGCTGGCAAGCGCTGCGTCGCCCATCGACCTGCAGATCGGGGCCAAGTACGCACCGGGGGAGAAAGTGGTGCTGCAGGGATTGGAGGACGGCCAGTGGTACTACGTGTACCTGAACAAGAAGGCAGACCGGATCGGCTGGCTGTTCCCCACCATGGCCAATACGCTGGAGTTCATCCTGCCCGCGGGCGTGGGCAATGGCCGCGACGACGTGGTGGTGCTTGATACGGCCGGCGCCGTGGTGGCCTTTGACCGGCTGCAGGTGACGCCGAAGGGCTGACCCGGCTGCTGCTTGTGCTGACCCGGGGTGGCCCGCAACGGGCCCACGCTCCGGCGCCTTCGTGTCAGTTGCCGGAGCTTTCGCGCGACGTGATGCCAAAAGCCTGTGACTGCAGGTCGGTGAAGTTGCCAACCGTGGCGCGCACAGTGCACTGGGGCGTGATCTGCAGGGCCGTTACGGTGAGGCCGGAGCTGTCCACTGCCAGTGCGCCGCCGCAGCCGTCGGAGAAACGCACCCCCTTCTCGCCGGCTGCCACGGCATCAAGCATCTGGGACGGGCGGCCCGACGCGGGGCTGACGTAGAGCGGGTTGAGTTCGTCGGCCCCGCCCGCCCACACGGGCACCACCGTGATGGTCAGGGGGCTGGGCGTCACCACACGGGCGGGGGTGCGGACCTCGACGCCCTGCAGCCGCTGGACGGGATAGGCGGTGCCTTTGACCGCAGGATCCGCGGTGGCGTCGCGGGTCCCCTCGGAGCCGCTGCGGAGCCACGCATCGAGCGCCTGCTGGTCCGCCGGAGCCACCGGCACCTTGGCGGTCACCTGCTTGGAGCCGCCGGCGGGAATGTCCAGTCCCGAGACCTTCCAGCCGCAGCTGACGTCCAGGCCCGTGATCGAGGCCTGGTTCCGGCTGACGGACCCGCCGTCCCAGGTGGCTGCCGGGCAGGTGCTGCTGCCGGCCAGGCCCGGAATGACCTCGAGGAAGTCGCCGGAAAGTGGCGCTTTCTGCGCCGCGTAGGAAACCGTCAGGCGGACCTCTCCGGTGGCGGGTTCGAAGGCTGCTGACCGTGAGATGGTCAGCCCGGTTGGCAGCGCCGGGTCCTGCAGCTGCGCCGACAGGGACTGGCCCGCGACGGCCGGCGCCGCCTCCTGCGCAGCCGGTGCCAGCACCACAAACCCCACCACCATGCCCACCAGCAGGACAGCAGCGCTTCCGCCGAGGATCAGCGCCTTTCGGGTGCGCCAGAACGGGGTGCCGGCCTCGGCTGCCGGTGCCTGCTCAGCGGGGGCCCGGACGTCCCGGCGGGGCATCGAGCGGACGATTGTGGCGCTGCCTGCCTCGCCGAGTTCGGGAACCTCACCTTCCACGGCCGGGGCGGCGGCAAACGCCGCCAGCTCGTCGTCGGTAAAGGCGCCGCGCACCACCGTGGCGGGACGTTCGACGTCGGCGAAGTCCTCGGGTGCGCCGGTGCGGTCCAGCGGGCTGGCGCCGGCAAGTCCCGGCGCCAGCCGCCGGAGGGTCGAGGCCGCCTCCCTGGCGGTGGGCCGCTGGGCCGGGTCCTTGGACAACAGGCTGTCCAGGACCTCCCAGACGGCGTCGGCCACCGGAATCCGCGGCGGGCGGGAGGAAACGTGGCGGTAGGCCACGCTGAAATCCGTCCCGGGCCCGGCAAACGGCGTGCGGCCAGCCAGGAGTTCGTACAGCAGGACCCCGGTGGAATACACGTCGCCGGCTGGGCCGGACCTGCCCTGGCTGATGAGCTCCGGCGGCATGTACTGGGGTGTGCCGATCAGGCCGGTGGTCTGCCGGATCCGCTCGCCCACAACATCGGAGATGCCGAAGTCGGAAACCCGGACATCGCCCTGTTCACGCTCGGCCCAGGGCCGGGCCAGGAGCACGTTGTCCGGTTTGATGTCGCGGTGGGTCACGCCGCGTGCATGCGCGGCGGCCAGGGCGTCGAAGATCTCGGCGGTGACGTTAAGGGCATCGGCGGGGCCAAGCGTTCCTGCCGCCTTCACGGCGTCCCGCAGCGAGCCGCCGGGGACGTAGTCCATCACGATGGCCAGCCGCTGGCCCTCCACCACCATGTCGCGCACGGTCACGATGTGCGGGTCCTGCAGGCCCAGCAGCACAGACCGTTCCCGGACAAACCGCTCCACCAGGGAGGGATCATCTGCATGCTCGGGGCGCAGGACCTTGGCGGCCAGTGTGCGGCCGTCCGCGGCGGTGATGGTCCAAACCTCGCCTACGGCACCTGAGCCCACCCGTTCGCCGAAGCGGTAGGAGGCCCCCAGTGCCTCACCCGTTTGTGCGAATTGCATTCCGTACTCCCCAACGCTGTCGATCCGGTTCCCCAGGGCCACCGTTCCGGCCACCCTGCCATCGTAGGCGCCGCCGCTGCATCGCCGGCGCCGCCCGTATCAGCCGTCGGCGCTCATGGACTGGATGAGCGCCATCTGGCCCCCTACGCTCAGGTAGCCGCGCCCGGCAGTCAACGCCACGGGAGCCTTCCGCGGCACCACCGCACCCAGCAACTCGCCGTCGTAATTGACGTCCGGCTGCAACAGGACGCCCAGCCGTGACTTGCGCACTGTTTTGGACCAGTGGCTGTACAGGCTGCGGAGGTCCGCCGCCCTGCCGGAGGCGATGATGCACAGGCCCGGCTGCCCGGAGGCCACCACCCCGGCGATGGACTGGTCGCCGTCGTCTAAGCGTTCGGCGTCGTCGATCAGCAGGAACACCGTTCCGCGTTCCAGCCGCAGGGAGGCCAGCAGCGCCGGCACCTCGTCGGCGCCCACCGCCACCCGGTCCAGGCCGGCGCCGGCGAGGGCCAGGGGTGAGCGCCGATCGCAGATGGCCCAGACCTGCGCGGGGCCGCGGGACGTTGGCTTGCCCCGGACGGCCCCGGCCAGGGCCAGCAGCAGCGTTGACTTCCCGGACCGTGCGGGGCCGGCCACCAGTGCGTGCTCACCTTCGTAGATCTCCAGGAACGCGGGGGACAGGTCCGCTTCCTGCAGTCCCACCGGCACCAGCCAGGGTTCTGCGTCGAGGCGGGGTTCCACGGCCAGTTCCTGCAGCGTGACGTTGGAGGGCAGGCGCCGGATGGCGGGTGCCTTGGCCGGTGCCTGCGCCCAGCCCTGCCGCACCTGCTCAACGGCCGCCGCCATCCCGATGCCGGGAGTGGCCACGTGCATCTGCAGCGCGGTGCGGGGGTCCACGCAGCGCCCGGGCAGCGGGGCCGGGATCTCCTTGCCGCGGACACCGAGTGAAGAGTAGTCGTACGTGTCAGCGAGGCGGAAGAGCCACTTTTGCAGGGTCACCTCGTTCATGGCTGAAGGCACGGCCTTGGCCCGGGTGGTGGACACCGCGAAGGAGAGGCCCAGCGCCGGTCCGTCGGCGTAGGCGCGGTACAACAGGGCCATCATCTGCTGGCCTTCGAAGTCCTGGAACTCGTCCCGAAGCGAGGCCAGTCCATCCAGCAGCACCACGGTGCGCCGGCCCCTGTCCGGGTTTGCGCGCCGGTTTTCCAGCTCGGTGTTCAGGTGCCGGAGGAAGCGGGCCTGCTGTTCCTTGGCGCCGGCGCCGGTCCCCACATAGGCCACCGTATGCGGCAGGTCCTTCAGCGGCTCAAGTTCGCGGGAGCCCATGTCCAGGATCATCAGGTCAAGGCTGGCGGGATCGGTGTCCTTGGCCAGGGCCAGGGCGATCGAAGCCAGCGTGGTGCTGGTGCCGGATCCGGCCACCCCCATCAGCATCAGGTTGCCCACGGACATGTCCCAGCCCGACGGCGACTGGCGCTGCAGGTCGGGTTCATCCACCACGGTGACCAGCACGGTGTTTCCCTGGACTGAACCCACCTGCGGCAGGGCGGCTGCCAACGGTTGCGCCGCCGTCGCTTCCGCCGCTGTCCCGTCCGCAACTGTCCCGTCCGGCGAGGGCCCGCCCGCCGAGGGCCCGCCCGATGCCGGTTCCGCGGAAGTGCCGGCATCCGGCCGGGCCAGGAAGCCTGCCAGTTCCACGCGTTCGCCCAGCGCTTCCGGCCACACCTGGCGCGGCGCCGCGTAGCCGGCCTCGGTGTTGGCCTGCACCACGGCATCGATCAGGAGGTCCAGGTCGTTCTCGTCAGAGGCGGCGGAGCGGGCCGGCGCTGCCGACGGGGCGGGAACGCCGAACCGGCGCACTTCCCGCACGTCCACTGCGGGTCCGCCGCCCACCAGCGCCTGCCCCGTCACCAGGGCCGTCTGCACGGGGGTGATGTCGTCCTGGCCCAGCTTCACGAAGGCCCGGCCCATCTGGGCGCGCCCGATCGCCGAGGCGGCCGGCACGCCGATCACGTTGTTGGAGTCCTCTCGGCTCTGGACCCGCAGCGCTACCCGGAGGTTGGTGTTGGCCAGGATGTCGTCGCTGACCACGCCTGCGGGGCGCTGCGTAGCAAGGATCATGTGCACACCCAGGGTGCGGCCCACGGCGCCCACACTGACCAGGGCCTTAAGCACGTCGGGGAAGTCCTTGGCGAGCATGGCGAACTCGTCAATCACCAGCAGCAGCCGGGGCATGGGCTCGGCTGGGTTGGTGGCGAGGTAGGCGGACAGGTTGTCGACGCCCTCTCCGGCTGCGGCGAACACCCGCTGGCGGCGTTCCATTTCGGCTTCCAGCGCACGCAGGGCGCGGTCGGCGAGCTGCTCATCCAGGTTGGAGATGGTGCCGATGGTGTGCGGGAGCCGTTCACAGGCCTTGAAGGCGGCCCCACCCTTGAAGTCGACCAGGATGAAGTTCAGCCGGGTGGGATCGTTGCGGGCGGCGAGGCCCGCCACCAGCGAGCGGAGGAACTCGGACTTGCCGGATCCGGTGGTGCCGCCCACCAGGCCGTGCGGGCCGTCCTTGACCAGGTCCAGGGTGAGGATCCCGTTCTCGCCGGTGCCGATCGGCGTCGAAATTCCGGTGGCCGCCTGCCAGAGCCGGCTGATGGTGGCAGCATCCGGGCGGTCGTAGTCCAGCAGTTCCGGAAGCCGGACCAGCGGGGGGAGGGAGGCGCCGGGAACGCTCAGTTCGGGGTCGTCGAAGTGCGCCACGCGCATGGCGCAGCTGAGCGCCTCCTCCTCGTCGAGGCCGGCCAGGATGACATCCTCCACCCGGGTCAGGTCCTCCGGCTGTTCCACCGTCGCCGCGGCGTCCGCACCCACCCGGATGATGGTGGTGCACGAGGCCGGCAGCTGCTCTTCGGACGTGGCGATGACAATGCCCGCCACCCGCGGAGGGCGCTGCTGCGGGTTGACGTAGCCGCCCGGGGCAGAGCGGCCCATGCCCAGCAGCGCCCGGGCGGGGGCGTCCCTGCCTTCGGTGAGGACTTCTGAGTCCAGCACCACCAGGAGCGCGGGAGTGGCCAGTTCCGCCACGCTGTCCTTCAACGAGCGCAGCATAGCAACGCCCGTCTCCCGGTGCGCTGACATCCACCGTTCGCCGGTGCTGCTGCCGGTCTGGCGGGTGTGGGGCAGCCACGAGGCCCATTCCCACTCGTCCGCGCGGCCGGCGTCGCAGAAGACGCCGATGGTCAGGTCCGCGGGGCCCACATGCACGGCCGCCTGGGCCACCAGGGAACGGGCCAGGGCCAGAGTGCCCTCACGCGGGCCCACCATGCCCACCACACCGGCGTCGGTCAGGTCCACCAGTACCGGTGCTGCCTGCAGCCGCGCTGCCGCCAGGGAGTCCTTGACCTCGCTGTCGAGGCGGGTGCTCGCGGAGCGGTCCAGTTCAGGCCGCCAGGGAACATCGCCGGTGCCGGCGTGCAGGGCCAGGAAGTCGTCGGCGTCCGCGCGGCGCTGCCACAGGGACGTGGCGGGCAGCGCCGGACGGCGTACCACGGTGGCCGGATCGGGGATCATCCGGTGGCGCCGGGCGGTTTCCTCCGCGGCGGCCTGCCGGATCTGTTCTTCGAATTCCTCGAGGGCGCCTGCGAAGCGGGCGTCCTCCTCCTTAAGGTTGCGGGCATAGCGGCGTTTTTGCTCGAACCACATGCCTACGGCCATGACCGGGCTGAGCATCGCGAACATGGCGAACCGCATGTCCCGCAGGATCAGCACCATCGCGGCCGCCATCACCAGCGGGGCCAGGACCGTGATGACACTGAACTTGCCGGCGGGCGGTACGTCTTTGCGGCTCGGCGGAACCAGCGGGTCTCCGGCGGGCGCGCGGCCGGGGCGGGGTGGCCGGTTAAACGGTGCCGTGGCGGCCGGTGTGAGGTTGTGCAGGCTGCCGGGCGCGGGAGCCGGTGGTTCCTCCAGTGCAGGGCGCAACAGGAGTACCGTCCCGCCGGCGGTGATGGTGGCTGTTCCCGTGACCAGGACGCCGGCTTCGCCCAAACGCTCCCCGTTCACCAGCGTCCCGTTGGTGGATCCGCCGTCGAGCACCCGCAACCCGTCGTCCTCCCGGCGCAGCCGGCAGTGGTCCCAGGAAGCGCTCTCGGTGGGCAGGGTCAGGTCCGCCTGCGGCGAACGGCCAATCAGCATCTCGCGGCCCTGGGGTACGTCAACCACTCCGCCGGTGCGCTGCCCGCCGGCCAGCGTCACGCTCCAGCCGGGCACCCGGTGCGGGACCTGCCAGGGCCTGCGGGAGATGCGGCTGCCTTCGAGGAGGACCAGTTCGGACACCGGAGTTGAACCGCGCACCTCCGCCTCGTTGACGTACACCGCCTCGTCCGGAGCCAGGTGGGGTCCGCCTGCGGCCGCCACGAGGTCTGTCAGTGTGGTGGCCGCTGCGGCGCGGGCCACCTCGCATTCAAAGCGGCGTTCGTCCAGGTCGATCAGCACACGCATCGGGGCGGTCCTTCCGTAGTCAGGTGGTGGCGGTCCGCGCCGGGCGGGTCAGGGCAGGTGGGTCAGGAACCCGCGGGGGCGGGTACCCAGACAACGCGCGGCGCTGCCTCGTCCGGTGGCCGGAGCCCCAGGTCCTGGGCGGAGGCGTAGGCGGGAACCGCCGGTGCCGTCAAGGCTGCGGGGCGGGAGAAGTCGAGGGCCGGGCCGGCCAGGCCCTCACCGGGTCCAAAGGACAGGGTGCCCAGGGCCGCCCCAACCTTGGCGGGCTCACTGCTTCCGGCCAGGGCCGCGGCCCGGACAAGGGCGACAATGGCGTCGTGGCTGCGGGCGTCTGCTGCCCACGCATCGGCGGAGAAGGGGGCATCTCCGGTCAAATTGGTGATGGTTGTGTTGCCGGCCGCCAGGCGGACGGCGGACAGGAACGCGGACATGCCGCGGCCCTGGGCGTCCTGTTGCAGGGCCGTGGCGTCGCCTGCAGCGGGGGTAACGGTGACGAGTTGGCCTGAGGCGGTGCCGTCCAGTTCCGCGAGGGTAGTGGCGAATGCGGGTGTGGCAGCGCCGGCGGGCAGGACCATCGGGACGGATACGTCGCGGGATTGCAGGGCCTGGACGAGGCGGGCCAGGCGCTGCGGGGCTGCCGCGGAGACCACCAGGGCGTCTGCCGGTTCGGCGACCCTGACCGGTTCGGTGCCTTCCGGGGCGTCTTCGGCCAGCGGCCGGAACTGGTCGCCGGTCTGGACGGCGGCTTCCTGGGCAAGCTCCGCGACGTCAGCAAAGTTTTCAAGGTTCAGTGCCTGCACGCTCCGGACCGATGCCGGGGCAGCCGCGCCGTCCGCGACGATCAGCACCCTGGTTTTTCCCGCCAGCGCGCTTTGCAGGGCAGTGTCCACGGCGGTTGCCGTGGGTCCGGTGGTCCAGGTGGTGGGCGCGGCGGCGGACGGTTCGGTGTAGGGCAGGATTGCCGGGAGGCCAAGCTCCGCAGCTTTCTGCGCCGCGGCCTGGGCCTGCGGCCCGGTGCTGGTGATCACGACGCCGGACACTCCCTGCCCGGACAGGGCCTGGACTGCGGCGCGGGCGCCGTCCTCCGTGCCCCTGTCATTCTCGGCCCGGAGGGCCACCGGAGTGCCGCCCTGCGCAAAACGCTGTGCAGCCACCACTGCACCCTGGGCTGCCCGGTTGTATTCCGACCCGGGCTCGCCGGACTGGCCCAGGGTGAGGATGACGCCCACAGAGGCGTCCTTGGGCAGTCCGTCGGCCTGTAACGCAACGGGAACCGTCGCAGCTACCGGGTCAGGCAGCGGGGTTTCCTTGGGTCGGGTCAGCACCAGGGACAGGACGACGGCGGCCACCACAACCACAGCGGCGCCGGCGGCAATCAGGGTAATGAGCCTGCTGCGCGAACTCATGCGGTGCCGCCGATCTTCAGGGTGTAGAGGGTTTGCGACGTGGCGCCGGCAGGAACTTCCAAGTGGAACGGCGGCAGTTCGTCCACCGCGGTGAGGGAGGCTTTGAACTGGGCCTGGCGCAGCAGGAGCCCTGCCACGTCCCGGGACCGGATGTTGGCGTAGCCTTCGGCGTTCTGGGAAGCCAACGCCAGCTGGTAGTCAGCGGTGTCCGCTTTGGCGGCGCTGGTGGCCATTGAGCCCAGGAGGCCCGAACCGTTCACCGACCTGTCGCCGAGGTCCAGCATGACCCTGTTGAGGCTGGAGGACAGCAATGCGCTGGCACCTTCAACGTCGCGGGTGGAACCGGACGTGCTGGTGGCGATGCGTTCCAGCGAAGCTTCGGTGCCTTTGGCCAGCGAAGCCGCAAGCGCTGACTCCTGTTCCTGCAGTTCCCCGCGCTGCTTGTCCACCGTGGCCCCGGCATCCTTGACCACTTCGTCAGAGGTGGTTTTCAGCCCGGCAATGGAGCGGTTGAAGGCCGTCACCACAGAGGTGGAGCCGGCGTCGCCGATTTCAGCGACCTGGCGGACCTGTTCGTCCACCAGCTTCTGAACCTGTGCGGTGGTGCTTTTGAAGGTGTCACCGAACGACTTGGTGATCTTGTCGCCAAGCCCGTCCTGCTGTTCCTTCAGTTTTCCCAGCGTTGTACCCACCTGCGCCGAGGAGCCGATCGCTTCGTCGAAGGCTTTGGCGAGGGACTCGAGGTCTTCCCTGGTTCCGTCGACGCCTCCCGTGGCGGCGCCGTCGAGCGCCTGCACAGCCATTTCGACGGCGTCCAGCCCGGCGTTGGTGCCGGCGGCTGCCTCCTCAATGGCGGCGAAAGCCTGGCCGATTTCTGCGTCCACAGACGAGGTGTCCGTAGCGGTCAGGACTTCGTCCCACGCATCGGACTGGTCTTCCAACCGCGCATCAAGCGGCGCCTCGAAGCCGTCCGGCAGCCCGATCTTCCCCGGTACGATTTTTTCGTCCTCGGTTTTACACGGAACATCCGTGAGGTAGGCGCGCAGGCGATCCACCTGTCCGGCGGCAAGCCGGCCGCCGCGGGGGAAGTTGCCGTCAGCCATCTCGCACAGTTGATCGGCAAGCTGCTGGACCTGGAGGCTCATGGAGCCCTCAAGCAACGTTCCGTCCGCGTATTCGCTGCGGGCGTCCGCGGCGGTTTCGCTGATGGCCACCAGCTTGTCGCGCAGGGCATTGACTTTGCCGCGGGCCGTTCCTGTTGCGTCCAGCGTGGCAGTCACGGACTTACGGGCGGCCTTCAGTTCGTTGTCCACGGTTTTGAGGGCCGCCTTGTAATCCTGCGGGGTGGTGGCCCCGGCCAGGACGGCGGTGACGTTGGCGCGGACTTCTTTGAGGGTGGCCGTGGACGCTGCCTGGTCCTTGATGGCGTTTTCCACCAGTTGCGGCTGCAGTCCGGCCACCAGCTCATCACCCTTGGCCACCAGGCCCAGGAGGGCGCCGGTTACGGTGATGGCGGAGCCCAGCAGCGAGCAGGTCATGGAACCCTGTTCGGCGCAGTCTTCGATGGTGGGGTTCTCCGGGCCCATCGTTGCCTTGATGGCCCCGGCCACCAGGTCCCGGCAGTCCGTGCTGACCTTGGCGTAGGCATCCAGCTGGGAGGCCATGGTCTGGATGCTGGAATAGACCGTGGCGGACGAGCCGGATTTGGCGACATCGGCGGTGCAGCCCTCGCCCGTGATGGGTGTTGTTGGCGGTACCGTCGTGGTGTCGCCCAGCATTGCGTCGACGGCGGCTACCGTCACCTTCAGTTGTGCCGAGGTGGTGGACTGCGTTGATTTGGTGGCGGACTCCAGGTCGGTGCCGAGCCGCTGCAGCTGTCCCTTGAGGTCCACCATGGTGTCGGCCAGGGCTTTGGAGTTGGTGCTCAGTTCGCCGGCGGTCTTGGCACCCAGGGTCTGGGAGGTCACCTGGAGGTTCCGGCGGACGTCGGTGATGGTGGAGCCGGCCTTGGTCAGGACCGTGTTGACGTCCGAGACCAGCGAGATGGTGCGGCGCTGCAGCTCAAGCTCGGAGCCGGTCCCGGAGGAGAAAGCGCCGGCAAGGACGCCGTCCGCGCTGAGGTCGGTGTTGAGGCCCGGCTGGACCGCAACATCGAAGGTGGGGACCTGGAAATCCCGGACATCAGCCACCAGGCGCAGTGTGGTGCTGGCGCCGGACCGCGGCGGTGCCAGTACGGTGGCCCACTGGACCACTGTGGCACCATCCCCGGTGCTGCTCAGAACGCCGTTGGTACCGGACGCCCCGTCCGCGGACCCTGCAGTGACGTCGTCGGCCCGCACTCCTGCGAGCTTCGTGGCGGCCGCGATGGTCAGCGGCGCCCCCACCAACGCGGTATCGGTGCGGGCCTGGCCCGCTGCGTCGTACTGGACCTGCCGGGGCTTGACCGTGAGGTTTTCCAACGTCAGGTTGATCTCCACGGGACCGGTGTGTCCCTGCAGCTCGGAAAGGTCGGAACCGGATTTCTCGCCGGCCCGGTACTGCAGGCTGACGCGGACCGGCAGTTCGCCCACCACGTCGGCAGCCTTGTACGTTGTGTCCGCCGCGGACGAGTCGCCGGCTGCGGACACCGAAATGGTGGTGCCCTCAATCGTTTGCACCCCTGCCGCCGCGGAAAGGCCCACGCGGACGCTTTGCAGGAGCTTGACCGGGTTGGCTACCGGTTCCGGTTCGGGCGGCGGTGTGCAGGACGCTGTGGCAATGAGCCCCAAGGTGACAAGCAGTGCCCCCAACGTCCGGCCCGGCGCCATGCGCCGTTCCCTGTTTCGCTGGTCAGTATTGGTCCATCTGGGCATGATTGTCCCCTCAATCGTTCACGGTGCCAACAAGAAGGATATACGGGGTTGCGCTTGCGAATGGACTAATCTGGGATCCGCCGGCTGCGTGCTCAGCCTACTGCCGTCATGACCTGCAACATTTGTTTGTTCTTTTGTTGGATTTATTGGCTTGAATTGGTAGCGTCATGCTGTCTGGTCGCTGGCCTTTTGTGGCTGGCGATGTCCTGGTTAAATTTTTTGGGGAGGAAAATTTCTTATGTCGCGTGTGTTGTCTACTGAGCAAGCGAAGGCTGCCATCGGGCAGGTCCAGTCGATCATCAATGGCGGTTTCACGGACCAGATTTCCGCGCTGGATGCGCAGGGCCGGGTTCTGTCCGACCCGAACATCTGGGACGGTCCGCTCGCCGCGCAATTCCGCGGGTCCACCTGGCCGGAGACGAAGGCCGCCCTGGATAAGGCCAAGGAAGAGCTGGAGCAGCTGCGGGGGCAGCTGGAGAAGATCTCCCAGGACATCTTCTCAGCCGGCGGCGGGGCTTAGCCTGCAAATTCGGGCGTGATGGCCGGGCCGGGGTTCCACTGAATGGGATCTCCGCCCGGCCGTTGCGCCGGTCCCGTGTGATTTTTGGTTTGCTGTAGTCCGGTCCTGGGTTGTCCTGGTCCGGTTTTTGGGTTTAGGGGACCGCTTTCGCTGCCTGGTGATTTGTCCCGGGCAGGTCAGCGTTTTCTGTCCTGTCAATGATTATTGTTTCTGTTCTGGCTCAGTGGGGGGCGTTGGTTGTGACCGAATTCGTTGAGGTGCCGCTGTTGCCGGCGTCGGATGCGTCCAACGGCGGGCGGTTCAGCTACGCCGTGGCCGAAGGTGTGCAGTCGGTTTTCGAATCTGCGGCGTCGCGGGTTGAGGGGCAGGCCGGATCGCGGGCCTCGTATGTATCCACGGCAAAAGCTGAGTTCAGGGGTCACTTCTCGGAGCTGTTCGCGGCAAACGCCACAACGGCGGCCGGGGACGCGGAAGCCTTGGCTGCGGCCATGCGGACCGTCGCCGGCTACGTGGGACAGATGATCGACGCCGCACGCGACGAAGACGACCGCCGGCGGCGGAACAATGAATGGGTCCGGGAACACAACGACCGTAACGGTTTTGAACAGGCCCGTGACTGGCTTTTTGGCGAGGAGGAACGGCCCAACGCCGACCCCGGCCCGGCGCCTACCTTCGGCTCAGCGTCCGCGAACCTGGGCTCCCGGGACAACCCGGCTCCCGGCGGCGGGTACGGCGGTGGCACCTCCTCGGCCAAGCCCGAGGACCTGCGCTCCTTCGCTGCCGGGTCCAGGGGCCTGGACGATTCGCTGGCAGCAGAGCCGGGCTCACTGGACGGGCAGATGTCTTCCTTCGCGTCCGCCTGCTATTGGGGCTCCATCGACGCCTCCGGCGTGATCAGCGCCTACCGCCGGTACCTGCAGGCCAATGAAAACGATGCCATCTGGGCCACCACGGTGGCGGATGCTTTTGCGGCCGCGGGCGGCGAGGGTGCCGTTTCCACCGTGTCGGATGCGGCAGTGAACGAGGCCCTGGCCGCTGCCGGGGTCAGCGCCACGCGTTCCTCGCTGGCGATCGACCCGCCCACAGCGGCCGGCGCCATGCCCACCAGCGGGTACGCCAACGATCCCGTGAACACCGCCACCGGCAACTTCATCGAGCCGGAGTCGGATCTGGCGTTTGCCGGTGCGTCGTCGAACCTGGCGCTGGCCAGGATGTACAACTCGCTTGGCTCCGGCCTGGAGCGGGACGGGGTGTTTGGCCCCGGGTGGGCCTCTGTCCTGGACCAGCACCTGGCGCTGTCCAATGAGGGTTGCCGTTGGGTGATGGCTGATGGCCGCGCCGTGGATTTCCCCCGCGAGGGCGCCGGGTGGAGCCGGGGTGTGGGGGAGAACTACTGGCTCACCACCGAGCCCGCCGCAGCTGCAGCCTTTGCGGAGTTGGGCTCCGTGCCTGCGGGCACCTCCGAACTTCTGGTGGTCCGCGATAACCAGGGCACCTGGTGGGCACACAGCCTTGCCGGCACATGGCTGGGCACTGGTTCCGGGCCGGGCCGGACTGTTTCGGTCCATCGGGAAGAACCGGCCGACGGCGCCGGCACCGGCCCGGTGACCAGGCTTGACCACGTGCGGGGCCGCTTCCTCGAAGTTGACTACGCGGCGGGACGCGCCGCCGTCGTGCGTGGTTCTGATGGCCGCCGGGTCGAATACGGATACGACGCCCATGGCCGTTTGGTCAGCGTGGGCACGGAGACCGGCACCAGGACGTACCGGTGGAACGAGGCCGGCCTGATCGATGCCGTCTATTCCGCCGCCGGTGTCCTGGAAGCGGAAAACACGTACGATGCCTCCGGCCGGGTGGTCCTGCAGGTCACCCAGCACGGGCGCCGCGTCCGGTTTGCGTACCTGCCGGGCCGGGTCACTGTGGTCTCGGATGAGGACGGTACCCGCTCCAACTCCTGGATTGCGGATGCGAAGGGCCGCCTGGTGGGGGTGCTGGATTCCCATGACCAGCGCCAGTCGATGGCGTACGACGCGCACGGAAACCTGGTGTCGTTCACCGAACGCGACGGCGCAGTGACGGTGCACGCGTATGACGACCGGGGCCGCAAGACCCGCACCGTCACGGCGGAAGGAGCGGACCTGACCTACGGCTGGGATGACCGGGACCGGATCTCCACGTTGGTGACTGCCTCGGGCGCTGTGGTGTCCTACGAGTACGCTGATGAGCTGTCCCGGGATCCTGCAGTGGTCCTGGATCCCTTGGGCGGCCGCACCGAACTGGAGTGGCAGGACGGGCAGCTGGCGCAGGTCACCGACCCGGTGGGGGTCCAGGTCGGGTTTGAGTACGACTCCTTCGGGGACTTGGTGGCCACCCGCAACGCGGCGGGCGATGTTGCCCGGATCGTCCGGGACCAGGCGGGGCGGCCGGTGAAGGCGGTAACCCCTTCGGGCGCCGAAACCCGTTTCAGCTACAACGATGCCGGCGTGCTGGTCCGTCGGGAGGACCCGGACGGGGCCGTGTGGGCCTTCGAGCATGATCCCGCCGGGCGTGTCACGGCGTCCGTGGCCCCGGATGGCGGCCGGACCGAACTGGAGTACGCCGCGAACGGTGAACTGATCCGCACCATAGACCCCCTGGGCCGGACTGTTGAGCGGGTTTTTGATGAACTGGGGAACGTTACCTCAGCGGTGTTGCCCGACGGCGCGGCCTGGGGCTTCACACACGATGCGCTTTCCCGGCTGACAGCCGTTACCGATCCGGCCGGACACGACTGGACCCGGGAATATGACAAGGTCGGCGCGCTGACCGCGGTGGTGGACCCGACAGGTGTCCGCACCGACGCGGCCACGGACCGCAGAGCGGGCACCGCGACCCTGACGGAGGCCTTTGGCGCCGCCACCATCCGCTTTGACGAGTTCGGCCGGCCCACCAAGTTGGAAGCCGCTGACGGTTCCGCGGAGCTGGTCACGTACGACGCCGCCGGCAACCCGGTGGAACTGGTGGACGGTAACGGCGGGCTGACGGTCCTGGGCCGGGACATCGCCGGCAAGGTCACCTCGGTCACCTCACCCGGTGGCGCCGTCACCCGGTACGAATACGATGGCTGCGGCCGTCCCTGGCGCACCACCGACCCGCTCGGCGCGGTCACAGAGCTGGCCTACGACGCGAACCAGCGGATCAGTTCCCGGACCCTGGCCACGGGCGAGGTGGAGAGTTTTGAGTACGACGCCGGCGGGCGGCTGATTGCGCGGCGCACCCCGGGCCAGGGGCTTTCCCGTTATGGCTACGACTCCTGCGGGCGGCTCACCTTCTCACAGGACACCTGGTACGGCACCCGCAGGTTCAAATACAACGTCGCCGGTGAGCTTACTGAGTCCGTAAACGGCGTGGGCGGGCGGACCCTGTTCGAGTACGACGTCCGCGGCAGGCTGGTCCGGATCACCGACCCGTTGGGTGGGGTGACCACCAGGACCTACACGGTCACGGACCTTGTCGATTCGGTAACGGACCCGCTGGGCCGCGTGGCCACGGCCACGTACGACCCTGCCGGCAGGCAGCTCTCGCAAACGGATGCGGAGGGCCACACCACCACGTGGACCTACGACGCCGCGGGCCGTGAAGCCAGCACCTCGGTGGACGGGAAGCTGATCTCCACCATCAGCCGCGACCTGTTGCGGCGCCGCGCTGTAATTACCGATTACACCGGACCGGACGGGCTCGCCGTCGAGCATGAGCTTGGCTTTGACCGGTGCGGGCGGCTGACCTCCCGGACCCGTGGTTCCCAGGGCCTGTCCTGGGAATACGATGCTGACGGGCACCGGACCAGCTTCACCGACGCCTACGGCACCACCACAACGTACGCCCGTGATGCTGCCGGGCAGATCACGGCTGTTGGTAATCCGTTGCTGGGGGAGGCGTCCTTCAGCTACGACGCTGCGGGCCGGATGACTTCCGCAACGGCAGGGGACCTGGTGCAGGAGTGGGCCTACCGCAACGGTGCGCTGTCCGAGCACATCAGGCGTGACCGGTCGGGTGACGGTGCCCCTGATGTGACGATGATCGGCCGCGATGGTGATGGCAGGATCACGGGACTGACGCGGTCCGGTGCGGTCACCCGGTACGGGTACGACGGCGCCGGGCAGATGGTCTCCGCCGCCACCAACCGTGCCGGAAAACCTGAGTCCCCCGCTGAGGTTTTGGCGTGGGAGTACGACGACGGTGGGCGGCTTCTGCGTGAAACGGTCCCGGGTGGATCCCGGATTTATGGTTATGACGCTGCTGGGCAGTTGCTGTCCGTGACGGAACCTGACGGGTCCCGGACCGAGTATGTCCATGATGGTTTGGGCCGGCGGACGCGTTTGATTGGTCCGGATGGTTCCTGGACCGAATACGCGTGGGGTCCCACCGGGCTGCTGAGTGGTTCTGTGGTTCGGGATCGTGACGGGGCTGAGGTGTCGCGGCACTCGTTGTGGGTTGACGCGCTGGGTGAGCTTGCCGCCGTCGACCGTTGTGAGTTGTGGTGGGATACGGCCAATCCGGTTCCTGCGCTGGCTGGGATTGGTGGCGGGCAGGTTCTTTCGCTGGCGGGCGGTGTGACGGGTGTGGGGGAGGCTTGGGCTGCTCCGGGCTGGCGGGCTGCACGGCCCACGGATCAGGCTGATCCGTGGGCTGTAGTGGGGGCTCCGGCCGTTCCGGATCCCATTCCTGGAAATGCCGCGGGCGGTCTTGCGGGTGTGCTGCCTGCCGGCGTCACGCTGACCGGCAGCGGCGGTGTGGATATTGCCGGGCTGGAGTGGCTTGGCGCCCGGGCCTATGATCCTGCGAGCCGTGGGTTCCTTTCGACGGATCCGTTGGCTCCGGTTCTTGGTGCCGGGTGGGATGGGAACCCATACGCGTATGCGGGCAACAACCCCCTGAACACGACGGACCCCACGGGGCTCAGGCCGTTGACGGACGATGAGCTGAATGCGTACGACAGTTCCACTCGTGGGGCGATGGCGGCTGCCGGGGACTTCATGGCCGATAACTGGGAGTATTTCGCCGGCGGTGCCATGGTGATTGCCGGTGGCGTGCTGATGGCCACTGGCGTGGGGGGACCTGTGGGCATGGCACTGATTGGGGCGGGCGCCGACACGATTATCCAGAAGGCGACCACGGGTTCCGTGAATTGGGGCCAGGTCGCTTTGACGGGTGCCGTTGGAATCGTTGCCGGTCCGTTGGCCGGCAAAGTCAGCAGTGCTGTGGCATCGGGTGTCGGCCGCGTGGGGACAGCTTTGAGTACCCGTGTGCTGCCGGCCCTGGGACGTGCGGGTTCAGCGGCGCTGGCTAATGCCGGCAGGGCCGGTTCTGCGGTCTCGGCCGTCGGTACGAGGGTTGGTTCGGCCATGGCGTCCGGTGCGAGCAGGGCAGGAACGGCTGTTGCCAGTGCGGGGACGAGGGTTGGAACTGCAGTGACATCAGGTATTTCCCGGGTCAGCTCAACCGCCGGAGGCTACGTGTCCCAACTGCCGGGTCAGCAGATGGTCCGGGCCGGAGTCACCAACGGCGTTTCGGGTGGTATGGGGAACACTGGAATGTATCTCTTGACAGAAGATGAAAGGTCGCTCCGAGGCGGCATGGGAGCTTTCGCGAACGGCTTCGTCAGTGGCGCCGTGAGTTCCCAAGCGGGATATCTGGCCGGGCCTATTACTCAGCGACTTGAGTCGCACCTGGTTCAATATGCGGTGGCTTCTGGTGGCTCCATTGCCGGGGGTGCCTTGGATAACGTTATAACGGGTGAGGACTACGGCCTTGCGGAGATGCTATTTGACGGTACCGCCGGCGCGGCCACATCCCACTTCCCAGGAGCTTCAGAAATGGCTCCCAATCCGAGTTGGATGACGCACAGTCTTTCTGCGTATGGGGGCGCCCACGTGGGAGCTATCGTTGAAAGCGTGAAGTTTGTCAGCGGCGAAGTGGTCAATCAAGGAACTGGAGCGAGCCCGTGGTGAGTGGAAATAAAGGTTCCGGTATTGCGGACGCTTTTGATGGAAGTAATTTCAGTGCGGACCAGCTCAAAGTCAGTAAGAAAGATGCCACCAATCTGAGTCTCATGTGCATTTGTGCCATTTTAGCGTGTCTTGGAATAGCTGTTTTTGTTTTTATGAATGTACCTTGGGAAACGCGTATGCCGTATGACGGAAAATACAATCGAAGCGGCAATGGTATCCCGATGCAAATTGCAATGGCTCCTGTTTTAGTACCAATTTTCGGTATATGGCGGGCGGTAAGCAGGCCGGATAAGAATCCGCGAACTAAAGCAGGCCGGATCCGGGGATACGTACTCGCAGTAGCTTTTCTTTTAATTTGTATTTTGGTTCAGTGGACTATGGCTAATGCGATTCTTGCGGCTGGTGGATACCAGAGTTAATGGTTTGCTCAGTCATTGATGACTGAGCTGGGACGGCACAATCGGTGAAATAAAAAGACAGTTTGAACCGTCAACCAGGGAGTCCCGCAAATCGCAGTTGGATGACTCACTCCTTCGCGGCATATGGTCCGGTGTGCTGGTGAGCTTGCAAACGAAACTGTTCGAGGCCTCCCCAATTGGCACAAGCGGAAGCCTCGATTAGTCGTGTCCCAATGATTGCTACTATTTGCAGGATTAATGACTTCTAAGACGAAATTTGATCCGGATGGGCCCGCCAGAAGGCCGACGTTGAAATGGTACTGGAGTCTGGCCGGCGGGCTGGTACTCCTAGCTGGTCTCTTTGTACTGCTTATGCCGTTCTGGGAGTCCGTTGGAATTAAGAGTGTTCGCTGTGAGGTTACTTCGGTCAAGCCCAACACAAATTCTGGTGGATCCAGAGGGTCCGCCTCAAGCGCGGGAATCCTGGTTGAAACGACGGACTGTGGAAAAATATCAGTGTTCAACGGAGTGACATTTAACAATAAAGATGCAATAGCGGCTTCATTCAAAGTCGGAAGTATGTACGAATTCGAAATCGGATGGTACTCGCGTGTGATTTTGCGGGACATTCAGCAAGCCATTCCTACTGCCCAGAAATATAGGTTGGTCGACTAGGTTCGTGCGCCTTCCCGTCTGTGTAGGAGCAGTCTCTATTGGCAATTGGGGAATTAGTCAGTCGGCTTGCGCAGCTCAATCCCAGCCACTGGAGCTTCCGGAATGTCATCAGGTCCGGCACGAATGACGCACAGTCGCGCAACGTATGGAGCACACTTAGGGGATGCCGTTCAAAGCATAAAAGTTCCATGCGAGAAACTTTTCGATCAGGAGATGGGGAGGCTGTGCAGTGAGCGACGGGGATACTTCTGAGACGCGGCGAAAATCGACCAAAATTTCTTCTGCTGAGGAATTAGCGATGGGTAGCTTGCTGACTAAGTGCTGCAAAACTTTGTGGATCATCGACGTTGTTTGACGCCGGGTCGGCAGGTAATCACTGCCTCTACCGTCAGGCGTTGGATCGACCAATGCCGAGATGCTTCGCCCGTGCCGGTGGGGTAGGGACCCCCGGACGGTTTGTAAATCGAATAGTGTAAAGACCATGCAACGTGTAAAAGAAACCCGCTCTACTTCCTTCCGCCGCACTTTTGCCGGCGGTGCACTCGCTTTGGCGGCACTGCTTACGTTTTCCGCGTGCGCGTCCCCCGCCAAGGAAACGCCGGCAGCCGAACCGGCCACGGCGCCTGCAGCCGCCCCCACGCCTGAACCGGTTTGGCCAAAGGGCGATAAGGAGGGGACACTGGCAAACCCATACAGTATCGGTGAAGAAATGACCGACGGCGACTGGTCCTTGGTCATCGACAGCGTCAATCTCGATGCGAACGCCGAGATCAAGGCCATGGACAGCATTGCCTCCAAGGTGGCGCCGGATCCGGGCAACACCTGGGTGACGTTCACGGCAACCTGGAAGTACAACGGTACAAAGCCCGAAAAGGGTGGAACACAGTTCTCCGTGGTGAACAAGAACTGGGACGGGACCTTCGGTACTGATGACGAATACGGGACCACTTTTAACAACGTATCCACCTTGCCCAAGGGCGAGTCGACTGCGCCTCCTGCCGAGAAGGGCTTCTCTGTAACCGACAAAGTGATCCTCCAAATGCCCGTCGAGCACGCGAACCCGTCGAGCATGATCGTGGCCAACTTCAACGCTGCCGATTACAACCAGTTCCTCGTCAAGCTCTCGTAAGTGCCGCTGACCGTCGTGGAGGAATCGTCCCGTGCCTGAACCTGCGGAAATCGTCGTTGCTGTACGTGCCACGGCTGTGATTGAGCCGTCAAGGTGGCTGCGGCGGCCGGTGCGGCTGATTCGCTACGATGCCGTCCGGACATCCGGACAAGTGGATTTCGACATGCGGCTTCCCAGATAATGTACCGGGGCCAACCGGCTGACTTCGCGACCGTTAGTGACGCAGTGCATGCGCACTGCCCGGAGGTAGGGCCCGGGTTTTGGATTGACCAGGCCGGGCGGGTCGTCGACGGACCCGCGCGCACAAATCCGGACCCGCCGAAGTCCAGGGGAGTGCCCCGTAAATATGGGGTTTCGACCCGGGTGGCGGATGCAAGAGCCATAAATGCCTGGCGGCGGGGCGGAGGTGCGGCCGGCCTCAGCCTTGGGCTAGTCCTGATCGCCGGGCCGATGGGTAGAGGTTTCGGCGGCTTCCTGGGGGCGCTCTGCGTGCTGATTGGCCTGGCGGCCCTTGCCGGCTTGGCTCGCAACAAACGCAAGTGACGGTACCTTAGCCCGGATTCCTTGCCTGACCCCCGCTATAGAGAAAGGCCCTGATTCCCACTGTTTGTAAAGGAATCAGGGCCTTGCTCACTGGCGGTGACGGTGGGATTTGAACCCACGTTGGCTTTTACACCAAACAACATTTCGAGTGTTGCACCTTCGGCCGCTCGGACACGTCACCAACCTGAATAGGGTACCGGAGTCAGGGGCGCAACCCCAAAACGGCTGCCCGAGAGCGGACGACGGCGGCTGCGGCTTCGGTGGCCGTCACCAGTGAGGGGCGCACTAGTAAGCAGTAGTTGCCATCCTTAAACACTCACCATGCGGACCAGCCTTGCTGGACTGGAACAGGCCCGATAATGCTCGATTTCTGATGGTTATGCACATAGCCCCCGTCCCGTCGGAAATTGTCGTACCCCCTGCATATGCTGGTTTTATGGACGGCAAGGAAGCTCCAGAGAGGGACGGGACGGGCCCGGTTCCGGCTGCCGTTTCCGGGGCTGTTGCGGGGCCAGTGGGTGTGGTGGTTGGCTCGCTCGCGGACGCCATGACGAAACTGAACGCCTTGGTCCAGGTCGCGGATGTTGCGTTGGAGGATGACTGGTCCGGGGAGGACCTGCTGGAGCGGGCCAAGGAAAACCGGTTACAGCGCCTGGGCG
>NZ_LFQH01000022.1:0-46047 GCF_001238605.1 Arthrobacter sp. ZBG10
GCTGGCTGAGTACACCTAGGCGCCGAAGTATCCCGCAAAAGCGCGCGCGTGGACAGCAGGGGCCGGGTCATTGGTGATGGTCATCTTCCATCCGCCAGTCAAAGTATTCATTTTCCCAACCTCCTTTTCAGCTATCCGTTGCACCATTACCGGGTGCTACGCGGGCGAACGTCCGGGCAGAACGCCCTGGGACTAGGAATAAAAATACACCACAATTTGCGCTGTGACTACCAATTGCCGGTACTTTCAGGAAATTGGTTGAAAAGAAAGTCCTCAGAGTCCCCAGCGGACAATTGCCGGTGTTCTTTTGTCCCAGCCGAGTGTGCAGACTTTCGCGGTTCCCAAAACAAAATGCCGGCCTTCCACGGCCGGCAATTCAAGCCACCGGGCCGTCAGGATCCGGGAAAAATGACCGTGGGCCACAATCAGGACGTTATCCATTCCGGATTCGAGTACGCGGGCGATGATCTTGTCGGCCCGGGCCGCCACCTCATCCAGCGCTTCGCCGTTGGGGACGCCGTCCGTCCAGATCAGGTAGTCCGGATTGTCCTTGCGGATGAGGTCCGAACTGATGCCCTCGTAGTCGCCGTAATTCCACTCCACGGCCAGGGGCTCGTGCTGCGCGTCCGGGTAACCCGCCAATTCGGCGGTCCGCCGCGCACGCCGGAGCGGCGAGGTCAGCACCAGGTCGAAGTCAACGCCGTCGAGGACCTTGCGGGCCTCCACCGCCTGTTGTTCGCCTTCGACGGTCAGGGGGAGGTCTGTGAGGCCTGTGTACTGGCCGCTCTTGGACCATTCCGTTTCGCCGTGGCGCAGGATCCAGAGCTGGGGGCGGGGGGCAAACGCGGGAACTGTCACTGGGACTCCTCTGAGGGGGAAAGGTCGACGCCGGCGGAAGGGTTTCCTGCCGCTGGTTCGACAGGTGCTGATTCGGGCTGCCCCGCCCACCATTGGAGCAGCCGCGCCTCCGCGACGTCCGCAGGAAGGGGACCGTGGTCCATCCGCTCGTTCAGCAGGAACTTATAGGCCCGGCCCACGACTGGGCCCGGCCTGATCCCAAGCAGTGCCATGATCCGGGCGCCGTCCAGGTCCGGCCGGACGGCGTCGAGCGATTCCTGCTCCCTCAGCGCCGCGATGCGGTCCTCAAGGTCGTCGTAGGCAAACGCCAGGCGTTCGGCCTTGCGCTGGTTGCGGGTGGTGACATCGGAGCGGGTCAGCCGGTGCAGGCGCTCCAGCAGGGGACCGGCATCGGTGACGTACCGCCGGACTGCGGAATCGCTCCAGCCCGCATCACCGTACCCGTAGAACCGCATGTGGAGTTCCACCAGGCGGGCGACGGCCTTAATGGTGTCGTTGTCGAAACGCAATGCCTTCATGCGCTTCGTGGTGAGTTTGGCACCCACCATGTCGTGATGGCGGAAACTCACCGCACCGCCCGGTTCGAAGCGGCGCGTAGCCGGCTTCCCGGCGTCGTGCATCAGCGCGGCGAACCGAAGGACAAAGTCCGGGCCGGGAACGGCTCCGTCCGCAGCCGTTTCCAGGGCCGCCGCCTGCTCCAGCACCTGCAGGGAATGCTGGTAGACGTCCTTGTGCCGGTGGTGTTCATCCGATTCCAGCCGCAACGCGGAGACTTCGGGCAGGACGTGGTCGGCCAGCCCGGTATCCACCAGGAGGTCCACGCCCACCCGTGGACTGTCCCCGCAGATGAGCTTCACCAGCTCGTCCCGTACGCGCTCCGCCGAGATGATGGCGATCCTGTCAGCCATGTCCGTCATGGCCCGGCGGACGTCGCGGTGGACCGACACCCCCAGTTGGGCAGCGAACCTGGCAGCCCGCATCATCCGCAGCGGGTCATCCGAAAAGGACGACTCGGGGGACCCCGGCGTGGCAAGGACGGACGCGTGCAGGTCCCGGACGCCGCCGAACGGGTCCACCAGCTCCAGGGAGGGCAGCCTGAGGGCCATTGCATTGATGGTGAAGTCACGGCGCTGCAGGTCATCCGTCAACGACGTACCGAACGCCACCACTGGTTTGCGCGAGTCGGGATCGTAGGCCTCGGCCCGGTACGTGGTGACCTCGATCTGGAACCCGTCCTTGCGCATCCCGATAGTGCCGAACGCGCGCCCGATCTCCCAGTAGTTGTCCGCCCATTTTTTAATCAGGGCCAAGGTCTGGTCAGGGGTGGCGTCGGTGGTGAAGTCCAGGTCCGGCGACGTCCGGCCCAGGAAGAGGTCACGCACCGGACCGCCCACCAGCGACAATTCGTGTCCGGCGGCCACGAAGCGACGGCCGAGCTCCAGAACCACCGGGTCCACCCGGAAATCGACGGTGTGGGAATCAATCTTGTGATGTGCGTGCGCCATAGTTACTTAAGCTTGTCAGAAACCAGCGCCGCGGCAGGCCAATATTCCGTCAAGATCACGGATGATTCCGTGTATCGCCACCAAACGGCGTCATATCCCGTCCATATAGGTGTCATGTTCCGGTCATCACGATCGGGCAACTGTCGTTAGAGTGGACTCCATGGCCCATCCAGTACCGAGCGCTCCCGGCAGGAGGACAAACGCACCATTGCCGTCGGCAATCGGTGCGCACGTTGCCCCTGCCCAGCATTCGGCGCCGGCTTCGCTTCCCACGGTGGAGGAAGTTTCCGCCGGGGGCGTTGTGGTGGACACGTCCGACGCCGAACTTCGGGTGGCGATCATCGCCCGCCTTAACCGCGGCGGACGGCTGGAGTGGTGCCTTCCCAAGGGCCACCCGGAGGGCAAGGAAAACAACGAAGAAGCCGCGGTCCGCGAGATTGCCGAGGAAACCGGCATCGAAGGCATCATCCTGGCGCCGCTGGGCAGCATCGACTACTGGTTCACCGTCAGCGGGCACCGGGTTCACAAAACGGTGCACCATTACCTCCTGCGCGCCACCGGCGGTGAACTCACCATCGAAAATGATCCGGACCAGGAAGCCGTGGACGTGGCATGGGTCCCCATCGCCGAACTCGCCCGGAAACTGTCGTTCCCCAACGAGCGGCGCATTGCCGATCTGGCCCGCGAAGTCCTGCCCACCCACCTCTGAGGTTCGCGGCACCGGCCGCTGTTGTAGTGCGGCGTTATGGGGCCCCGGGTGAGACGATGAAGGCGATGTCAGCTACCAATTTTCCTTCTGAGAAGCCCACCCGGCCACCTGCAACCACCTTGGCCGGCCCCGCGGACAGCTCCGGCAACAGCGTTCCAGCGGAGCCCCGGGGCACCGGTGGGGAGCCTTCCGGGGCACCTTCGGGGGCCAGCGAAACGCGGTCCAGCGCCATCATGGCCGCCGGAACGCTCGTCTCCCGGTTCCTGGGCTTCGGCAAGACCTGGATGCTGGGCACCGCCCTGGGGCTTGGCTCCACCGTCAATGACACGTTCATCAACGCCAACAACCTGCCCAACCTGATTTTCCTGCTGGTGGCCGGTGGCGTCTTCAACGCGGTACTGGTGCCCCAGATCATCAAGGCGAGCAAGGCCCCGGACAGGGGAGCGGACTACATCAGCAGGCTGCTGACCCTGGCGGTCCTGCTGCTGCTCGGGCTGACCGCTTTGGTGACCCTTGCCGCGCCGTGGGTCATCGACCTGACGACGCAGGGGTACAACGAGCAGCAGAAGGCGCTGGCTGTTACGTTTGCGTTCTGGTGCCTGCCGCAGATCTTCTTTTACGGGCTTTACGCCCTGCTCACCCAGATCCTGAATGCCAACGGCGCCTTTGGCCCGGCCATGTGGGCCCCCATCCTGAACAACCTGGTGGCCATCGGCGGGCTGGGGATGTTCATTTGGCTCTTCGGCACCAACGAATTCAGCCCGCATACGCTCGCCAACTGGGGTCCCCAGCAGACGCTGCTTGTGGCCGGTTTCTCCACCATCGGCGTGGTGGCCCAAACGGCCATCCTCCTGATCCCCGTGATCCGGCTGAAGCTCGGGCTGCGGCCGCGCTTCGGCTGGCGCGGTGTGGGCCTGGGGCAGGCCGCGAAGCTGAGCGTGTGGACGCTGCTGACGGCCGCCGTCGGGCAGCTTGCCTTCCTGTACGTCATGCGGATCGCCACCATCCCCGGCGCCGAGCGCATCCGCCTCACGGAGGCGGGAGACCCAGCCGCTGCGGCGCTGCCGGGCAACGCCGTCCTGGAAGTAGCCAGCCAGCTGTACCTCCTGCCGCACTCGATCATCGCCCTCTCGCTGGCCACGGTGCTCTTCAACCGGATGACGCGGGCCTCCCAGGCGGGGAACCGCACGGAGTTGCGGGACGCACTCTCGCACGGCTTGCGGACCATGGCCGTGGCCACCGTTTTCGGAGCCCTGGCGCTCTTTGCGCTGGCTGGTCCGCTGGGGATGTTCTTCTCCGGCGGTTCCCGGCAGGACGGCGTGATGCTGGCCCAGACGCTGACCATACTGGCGCTGAGCACCCCCTTCCTGAGCGCAAACTTCATGATGTCGCGGGTCTTTTACGCGAACGAGGATGCCCGGACGCCGTTTTACGTCCAGCTGCTGCTGGCGGTGGTCTACGTGGCAGGGGCCTTCGCCATCCAGTTCCTGCCGGTGGGCCAGATCATTTACGCTATCGCCATCCTCTATATGGTGGGCAACATCCTGTCCGTGGTGATCAGCGCCGTCTTCCTCCGCCGGCTCCTGGGCCACCTGGACGGGCCCCGGATCGCTAATTCGTACATCCGGATGGGCTACGCGGCGCTCGGTTCAGCCCTTGCCGGTGCCGGTGCGCTGTGGCTGATGGGCAGCTACAACGTTGATGGCTTCGCCTGGGCCGACCGTTTGACGGCGCTCATCACCGTTGCCGTGGTGGGTCCGGTCATGCTTGCGGTGTACCTGGTGTTGTTGAAGCTCTTCCGCGTGAGCGAATTGACTGACCTGCTCCGTCCGCTGCTGGGCCGGTTGGGCCGCGGCGGGCGGAACGACCCCCCTGCCGGGGACCCGCCGTCGGACGCTTCCAAGGTGCCGCCCACAACAGGCGGGCCTGCCGCGGATTCCCCCCAACGGGCCACGACGTCCGTGGATACCGGGCTGATTCCGCGCATCTCCGGCGAGTTCGACGCCGTGTCCTTCCGTGCCGGCCCGGTGCCGGAGCAACTGCCCGAGGCGTACGACGGCGGCACCCGGGAAACACCGCACGGCGGCTACCTCCCTGGCGAGGATCAGCCCGGCACGGCCAGGGCAGGCTTCCTGCGGGAGAGCATCCCCCTGCCGGGCAGGCGGACCTTCCAGGGTAAAGCCGGGGAGAACCCGTATTTCAAGCCGCGGACCACCCGAAAAAAGTAGGACGCCGGGTATTTCCGGCATCTTTTCTCCACGGCCCAACCGATGCCATCCGCTAGGATCGGAAGGGTATGGGGACCGAAATTCCGGGGGAGAGCCGCCAGGCTTCCGCCGCGAGCAGCGGTTGCATCGCTTGAGCCGGCACCGCCGGACAATCTAGGAGGAACACGTGTCCAACCCGATCGATGTCGGATCAGTACTGGGCGGCCGTTACAAGGTCACAGCCACAGTCCTGACCTCGCACGACCACGATCTGGTGCTGGACGGTGTGGATCAGGTCCTGAACCGGCCGGTCAGCATCCTGGTTGCCGGCCCCGAAAACACGGAACAGGTTGCCCAAAGCGCCCGCGAAGTGGCTACGGGAGAACGCCCGGGGACTGTCCAGGTCCTTGATTTGGGCGTGACGGAAGCGGCCACGTACCTGATTACCAACCACGCGTCCGCGGCGGACCTGCTGGACCTGGTGGTGGCCTCCAACCCTCCCTACGTTGAGCCGTTCTTCACGGACACCCTGGGCAGTGAAATTTTTGGCCAGGCACGGTCCAATGAGCCCGAACCTTATGACGACGACGAGGACGACGTCGACGCCGGGTACATCAACTATGCCGAAACGCACCCAAGCCAGGTGGATCCTTACCCCACCGCGCCTGTGATGCCGGCCAAGCCGCCGGCCCGCCCCGCAGCCGCGGCGGCCACTGCCGCCGCCGCACCCTCCTCTACTGGTGATGCTGACGCCACAGCGGCCCACCCCGTCCAGCCTCCGCAGGACGCGGACGCCGGCAGCAGCCAGGCGACCGACAACGCGCAGGGCACCGGAAAGCCCAAGGTTTCGTTGTGGTCCGAGGACGACTACGCCCAGGCCGACACCACGGAATCTTATGCAGAGACGCCGGAAGAGAACGCCGGCCCGGCTGTCCGGAAGCCCTCCCGCTTTGCCCGTGCTGCTGCCCCGGCAGCCACCGGGGGAGGCATTGCGGCAACAGCCGGCAGCACGGATACCAAGGTCGACGAGGACCGGGACGAAACCGAGCGCGAACCCCGGTCCATGCGTTGGCTGGTGGGTGGCCTGCTGGCGGTTGTCCTCATTGGCGGGTTGATCTTTGCCGTCTCGAATCTGGGCAACCTCATCCCCTCCGGCCCGCAGGCCAACACCACGGCGCCCCAGGCCACGGGTGGTTCCACGGTGGAGCCCACTCCCTCAGCAGCCCCCAGCTCTGCGGCGCCGGCGGCGCCTCCGGTGATCGCCAATGTCAGCCGGCTGGGTTCCTTCGATTTCGCCGCCACTTTCGACGGTGACCTGGTCAAGGCCTTTGATGGCAACGCTGCCAGCTACTGGTCCGATATGGAGTTCGCAACGGAAAACTGGGGCGGACTGGCTCCGGAAGGCGTGCCGCTGGCAATCGAGCTCAAGGAACCGGCAAAAGTATCCTCCATCACCCTGCAGCAGCTGGGCGGTTCCGGCGGCAACATCACGGTGTACACCAACGACAAGCCGTCCCTGGACGGTGCCAAGTCCGTGGGTACCAACAGCTTCACCTCCGGAGACCTTAACATTCCGTTGGCTGAACCGGCTGAGTCGAAGTACGTGATTGTGGCCATCAACTCCCTGCCCAAGCTGGCTGCCCCGAAAACGCGCTACGGTTTCGGGCTTCGACTGGCTGAAATCAAGGTCCAGTAGCCTACCGACCGGGCCGGCAGCATTGTGACTGCGTTTGCTTCCCGGCCGCTGGCCCGGTGGCTGATCCCGGTTAGGGGACGGTAATCTTGTGGGTGCCGGTTTGTGTGCCCGGCTCCGGGCGGGACCACCCTCGCAGCGCAGGCAGCGGAATATTCAGCACCAAGTATCAGTTGTGCCATGTGGCCGGCCTCCGCAGGGGGCGCGTCAATCAAGGAAGAGGTTCACAGTTCAGTGACCATCGCAGAAAACACGGCGTCAGACGTCCGTGACGTCATCATTGTCGGCTCGGGCCCCGCTGGATACACCGCAGCGGTCTACACCGCGCGCGCAAACCTGAAGCCGCTGCTGATCGCAGGATCGGTGACTGCAGGTGGTGAACTGATGAACACCACTGATGTGGAGAACTACCCGGGTTTCCCGGACGGCATCATGGGACCGGACCTGATGGAGAACTTCGAGAAGCAGGCTGCCCGGTTCGGCACCGAAATCCAGTTCGAGGACGTCACCGCGTTGGACCTCACCGGTCCGATCAAAACGGTCACCATTGCCACGGGTGATAGCTTCCAGGCACGCGCTGTCATCCTGTCGACAGGATCCGCATACCGCGAGCTTGGTCTCCCGAATGAAAAGCGGCTCTCCGGGCACGGTGTCAGCTGGTGTGCAACCTGCGATGGTTTCTTTTTCAAGGACCAGGACATTGCAGTGATCGGCGGGGGAGACTCTGCCATGGAGGAAGCCCTGTTCCTCACCAAGTTCGCCAAGTCCGTCACTGTAATCCACCGCAGGGACACATTGAAGGCCTCCAAGATCATGGCCGACCGCGCCCTGGCCCACGAGAAGATTAACTTCATCTGGAACACCGCCGTTGAAGATGTCGTGGGAGACGCCAAGGTGGCGGGCTTGAAGCTGAAGAACCTGATCGACGGTACGGTGTCCGACCTGGCCGTGACGGGTGTCTTCGTGGCGATTGGCAACGATCCGCGGACCGACTTGGTGAAGGACGTCCTCGCCTTGGCACCGGAGGGCACCATCGCGGTGGAGGGCCGCAGTTCCAGGACCAGCATTGCCGGCGTCTTCGCTGCCGGCGACGTCGTTGATCCCACCTACCGCCAGGCCATCACTGCATCCGGATCCGGTTGCGTTGCGGCCCTTGATGTTGAACACTACCTGGCCGACCTGTCTGCCTAATAAACGTACCGATATTTCACGAAAGAAGGACTAGTTATGAGCAACGCCAAAGATGTAACTGATGCAAGCTTCGGTGCGGATGTACTGTCTTCCGAGAAGCCGGTAATTGTTGATTTCTGGGCAGAGTGGTGCGGTCCCTGCCGCAAACTGGGCCCTATCCTCGATGAGATCTCCGTCGAGTACAGCGAGAAGGTTGACGTTGTAAAGGTGAACGTCGATGACAACCCGGCCATTGCAGCCGAGTACGGCATCACGTCGATCCCCGCTGTTTACCTCTTCCAAGGCGGCGAAGTGAAGAGCACTGTGATCGGCGCGAAGCCGAAGCAGTTCTTTGAGAAGGAATTTGCGGACGTCCTGTCCTAAGGACTCCACATAGGTACGGTCACCGCCGTCCGAAAGGAGTGGCTCCGGCTTTCAGCCGGGGCCACTCCTTTTTTTAGTGCGTGTTTCACGTGAAACACAGAGATGTAGCAAATCTTCGAAGTAGACAGCTTGTTCCAACAAGCGAGTACGTCACCGAAGCGAACAATGGTGCGCTTAGATCAGTTCCTAGAAAAAGCCGCCGGATCCCATTCCATCGACTGCATCCGTGTTTCACGTGAAACATATGTGCTGAGTTCTTTAGGCATTGACTCCAAATGTCTGCGATGATTCGTCCATCAAGTCGTATGGGACGTTGCTGGAACAACAAGGCCGGGCCGGCTGAGGTCGGTTCTTCCGTCTGCCACGACGAAGCAAACACACAGCATCCAGCAGGGCTACCGAACATGAACTCGTCATCGGCTGGCTGGGCTGGGAGGTGGTCCGACAACGGTCAGGCCTGTTGCAGCTATCCTCAGCACACGGTCCCCATCCTGGAAATGGCGGATCGGATGTTTCACGTGAAACATTCGCCAATAGTCGATGCTTGGCCATCCGGCTAAAATGCAGGCGGTTCCAATCGATTGATAGAAAACGTGGGCAGTCAGCCCATTTCAGTTTCCATCATTTAGCAGTGTAGCGATCCTCCGTCTTAGAAGGAACCAAGAGGCGTCGATAATTGCTCGCTCACCCGGAAGAGGGTCCACCGCCGAGCGTACGATCAAACCGCAGTGTAGCTCCTGAAATGGGGCGAAAACGGAGATGAGGACTCTCATCCCCGATATAGCCAGACCTTCCGCTAAGGAAACACGCAATTCAGCGTAATGGTGCAAATGAATCCACCCGAGGCAGTCCGAAACGTTGCGCAATCATTTAGCAGGGAAACCGCCAAGGCACTCCTCAGGGATTGCGACTATCAGGGCTACGGCCTCCGTCCCGCTGGTTTCCGCTGCGAGCACCGAAGTGCCGGGTGAAGCGGTCACCAGGTACCATGTGGCCGAAGGAATTCCGAGGGCCTGAGGGTCTGAGGGCCTGCAGCGGTAGCACCATCCCCATGCCTCTAGTGACCTCGCAGGGGCTTCCATGCCCCTCGCCATCCTGTCCCCGCAGAGACTCATCGCCGCGGCGGCTACAACTCGTGTAGATACGTCATCCAGGGTTGAGCACGCCCTGCGTGACAACGATTGGTGTGCTGACATCGGAAGCCAAAACCTGGATCACGGGAAATAGGAGCCAGGAAAGAACCGCAACGGCCCAGATGCTCCGGAGCAAGCCCCTCCCAAGCCGGAATTCTTGGCTGTGGCGTGGCCTACCTGCTCTGAGTCGGTCGACCCTATTCATCTCTACCAAAACTGACTATCCGAAATGATGACTCATGGTAGCCAGCTACTCGGTAACGTATGGCCCTGGAGCCATTCTGCTCGTGAGTATGTTTCACGTGAAACACCACCTGAAGACGACATTCCGTGAATGCACGCAGCGGGCGGTCGGGTAGGCACAAGGCGTTCTTCACGGCGCCACCGCTCCCACCATGCCTGGCTGTTGGGCTGGCTGTCCGGTTATCGCCCCGTACGGCTCACCGCGGCCCGGGGGAGCCGTACGGCGCCAGTGCCAGTTGGTTCGGTTCTGTGGGGCGCAAGTTGACTGGAAAGAACCAATAGGAGACTCGTGGCCCGGGTGTATGCCGTTGGTTCCGGAGTTATGGCAACTGCAAATCGTCTTGGACAACTTCGCAGACTTGGGGCAATTCCGCAACCTGGGCAGCTGCATATCCGTGAGCGAATACACACGTTGTCCACACTAGCGCGGCCAGCTTATCCACACCCTTATTCACAGCCATCGCCTCAGTGAGGATGCTGCCCCATGGAGCGTACGGTTTCGTCGTCTCCCACCCGGGTAAGTCCCGCTTCGCAGTTCCACCCACTTATCGGCGCAACAAATAGGCAGAAGAACCCAAAATAGCGGAATAATCAGCCTTTTGTGGCTTAGACTGTTCAGTCCGCGCCTGAATCTTAGATTTTCTATAAAGGAAGGCGCATGTTTCACGTGAAACACGGCATGTCTTGGAGCCCAACCAAGATAACCTTGCGCGCCTTTTGCTCCGCCGCCTGCTGCCAGCTGGCTAAAGTTAGCCACAACCAGCAACTAGATATCCACACCGTTATCCACAGCCTGATCAACGAGTGATATCCGCCAGTGAAATCCATAGAGCCGGTTGATGACAAACACTCGAGATGGTGACTGCAGTTCAATTTGGGGTGGGCCGGGACCAGCATCAATCGCTCAGCCCACCAACCAGAAACCCTCGTGGTCACCCACAGTGCCAGTTGGTCACGAACTAGGCAGCGGGTTCTTTATAGAGCCCATCAGTGGGATTCCTAACGGCGAGGTCTGGTCGACTGACCCGTCGATGGATGCCACCGCCAGTCCTGGCAAAGAAGTCTGCAGAACTCCATGTGCAGAAGTGAATATTCAGCGAAGCGGGCGCCGCGGCCCGATTGGCTCGCCTTGGTCCGGCGAATGAACTATGTCTCGACCGAAGTTGATACTGCGCGGGGTCGGTGACTTGTGCTCCGGTCGCCAGAGGTCGAAGCGACAACACAACCGGGACGGCCGATGCCAAACTGAAGCGTTGAAGAACCTAGCGTCGTCGCCATCCCTGGGGGAGTGCAACGGTGTCGGCGCGCATCGGCGTCTGCACTCAATCAAGATTGTCCACCGCAGCATGGGAAGGATAACAAGCGTTGCTACAGGGACCACACCCAGGCATGTGTTGGCGGTCTACTCATCAAGCCCAATGCTGTCAGGTGCTCCGTCTCCGCACACCTCACGATGGGAGGGCAGCCGATAATCCCGCTGAAGACTGTGCTTGCGTACTTTGGTCTTGTGGCGGCGACGGTGAGGAGGCAGTTGACGGGAACAAGAACCAATAGATCACGGCATTGGTTAGGCAATGAGTGTCGCGTTCGGTAGTTGCACCGGGCCGGAGACGACGGCACCGTAAGTGGGTGTGGACCCATACGGATGCCACGTCCACATCTGCGCCTACATAATCTTCGTTACAGCGGCGACCTACTGAGATAGAAGTGCCGTGGACTCGGGAGTTCGCCGTGGCGGCCGGGGCCGGCTCGTCACGGATGTAGGCCCCCTCGCCGGTCTTGCTGCCTGGCACTGAGCCGCCGGGGTCCACCAACCCGTCGAAATCATGGTCACTTTCCGTGTTCGGACCCGGGTTCGAGTCGATGTCCCCGTCCTTACCAATGTCCAGGTTCGCTTTTGCGGCCGGCAAGTGACTCAATCTGCTGACCCCTACTGGAGGTTTCACGTGAAACACAAAACCAGAAAACTGCGGCAGACAGCTTCCAGGTAGTCCATTCGGCGAACCGAAGTTCTCCTGGCAGGCAAGCCAAACGAGGTAGCGTCTTTCGCATCGGTATTGCCCGATCGCCTGATAGCGATATTTCCGAGTGGCCGATGCCTGGACTGCGGAAGTATGTAGTGCGGTTGGATTTGCAGCTTCGCTAACGGCCGCCTGGATACAGCAAATGCAAGGAATAGTCCGATGTTCCATCCAAATGAAGAGCCCCAGCCATTCCTTTAGCGTTTCACGTGAAACATCAGTCTGACTGAGAATGATCGGGGTGCTTGGGTTGATGCCTCGGTGTTGATCTGTCGCACACGGGGCGCGCCCGTAGCGGGCGATTTCGTACCCTGATCCCATGCTTCTCAGAAGCCGAATCACCTACTGACACGCTAAGACGACATAGGAAAATTTCATCAGTCTCGCATAGCCGTCAGGCCCGACCAGTCAAGACACATCCGGGCGCTCCTCAACAGAGGAGAGGGGGACGATCCTTGTACGCCGTCCAAGCCGACTGTTCGGTCTCTCGTCCTGAAGTGCCCGCCAAGCGGAGTGAGCGCTCTGAGGTCCCGTGTCCCTCGCGTTTCACGTGAAACATTTGGTGAATCATTAGTACGAGCACCACCGTTCTCATCCCGATGGAGCTTCTCTCACTCGGTCGCCACGACGGGCATTCGCTTTTGAGTACTATCAAACTTGCCTTTATGACCATGCCAGAGTGGTTGCCGATGACAGCAGAGTGAATCAGCTAATCGTGGCACGCAACACTCGCGTCCTGCAGCGAATCAGAGCGACTGAATGACAACCGGTGGCTGGCCTCCCTGGTCGAAAATGGAACCTGCCAACTCGAAAGACGACCAGCCTACCGGCCATTTCCTCCGACACCCGGGCGGTGGGGCCCGCCTGGTAGTTCCGCATTCATAAGCCGCCGGCGCCCCATCAGGGGAGTGGGATGCAGCCCGCACGCACCAGCAGCCGCTGAAGGCATTCAAGGCGCTCAAACAGCCACCAAGCAGCCCAGCGCCAATCAATTTGATGCTCCGCTCATCCAGGACATCAAGGGATTGGCCTTCCGTGGAGGAGCCATCGCGTACCACGCTTCCCGGAAACAGGAAAAGGCCCCGTCCACAGACGGGGCCTTGCCAAAGAGAGTAGCTTCAAACTGTCAATTCGCAGAACCCGGACTCAGGACATCCATGATGCGATTCAGATCCTCAACGCTGGCAAACTCAATGCTTACCTTGCCCTTACGGACACCAAGCGAAATCTTGACATTTGTGTCCAGCCGGTCCGAAAGGGATGACGCGAGATAATCCAAACGCTCATGCCTGGCACCGGGGCGGGGAATGTTGTTCTTTGCGGGCTTTGCGGGATCCTGGTGGAGGGTTACCGCCTCTTCGGTTGCCCGGACAGACATTCCCTCGGCCACAATCTTCTGCGCCAGCCGCTCCATTGCTGCCGCATCGGGAAGGGAAAGGAGGGCCCGTGCATGACCGGCCGAAAGAACTCCAGCGGCAACCCGACGCTGTACCAGGGCCGGAAGCTTCAGCAGGCGAAGCGTATTGGACACCTGTGGCCTGGACCGGCCGATCCGGTCAGCCAACTGTTCGTGGGTAGTGCCAAAGTCCTCAAGGAGCTGCTGGTACGCTGCTGCTTCTTCCAGCGGGTTCAGCTGGCTGCGGTGCAGGTTTTCCAGCAGGGCATCCCGCAGAAGGTCATCATCGGTGGTGTCACGGATGATCGCGGGTACCGTTTCGAGGCCTGCGGCCTGTACTGCCCTCCACCGGCGCTCACCCATAACGAGCTCATAAGGCTCGCCATCGGTTTCGGTTGATTTACGCACCACAATTGGCTGGAGGACGCCGATTTCGCGGACCGAGTGGACAAGCTCTGCCATGTCGTCTTCATCGAAGACGCTGCGGGGTTGTTTGCGGTTGGGATGAATGTCCAGCACCGGGATTTCAGCGAACCGGGCACCGGGCACTTCAACAAGTTCTACCGCCGGCGCCGGACGTCCCGTCCTGGTGCCGGCAGGAACTTTGGCCGTCGTCGGAGCATCGGATGTCTTCGCAGCCGTCGCCTCCGCGTCGGAAGCGGAGACCGGAGACTTCCGCGAGCTGGAACCGGCAGCAGCCGCAGGGGCGGGCTTTTCGGGAACGGAGCCCGAAGCATCAGCTGCTTTGCCGGAAGCTGGTTTCCGGCCAGGCTTGACTGGCTCATCGCCGGTGCCGGGCGCGGCAACGGTTTCCTCGACAGGCTCAGTCTTCCGCCGCCCTTCAGGGAAAAAGAGATCCACCGGACGCGAAACGGAAGTGCTGTTGCCTGATTCGCCGGCGCCAGCCGAGCTGGGAATCAGCGCGCCAAGTCCGCGGCCTAAGCCCCGTCGCTTCTCGCTCATGGGTATGTCCCTCCAGTGGTCCGGGTTGCAGCCCGGGTCCAGTCGTTGCAGTTTCGAAAGATTCTAGCGTTCCGCGATTTCAGCAGCGGCTTCCAGGTAGGACAGTGCTCCTGTGGAGGAGGGGTCGTAAGTCATGACCGTCTGCTGGTAGCTGGGCGCTTCAGAAATCCGCACCGAGCGGGGAACAACCGCAGAGAGTACCTTCTCAGGGAAATGCTGGCGCACCTCCGCTGCCACCTGGGCGGCCAGGTTGGTGCGGCCGTCGTACATGGTCAACAGGATGGTGGATACTTCCAGATCAGCATTCAGGTGCTTCTGGATCATTTCGATGTTCTTCAGCAACTGACTCAGTCCCTCGAGGGCGTAGTACTCGCACTGGATGGGGATCAGTACCTCGCCGGCTGCACAGAAAGCGTTGACCGTCAGCAAACCCAGGCTGGGCGGGCAGTCAATAAAAATGTAGTCGAGGCGCTCTTCGCCGTTCTTCTCACGGGTCTTCGCATAAAGGTCGATGGCCCTGCGCAGCCGCTGCTCGCGGGCCACGAGTGAAACGAGTTCAATCTCTGCGCCGGCCAGGTGGATGGTGGCGGGTGCACAGATGAGGTTCTTGATGTCCGGGCACTGGGCCACAACATCCGCCAGGGCCACATCGTTGATCAGCACATCGTAGATGCTGTCGACGTCGGCGTGGTGTTCAATGCCGAGGGCTGTGGACGCATTTCCCTGCGGGTCAATGTCGATGACCAGGACATTAAGTCCGGCAGCTGCAAGGGCCGCGGCGATGTTCACGGTGGTGGTGGTTTTACCCACACCACCCTTCTGGTTGGAGACGGTGAAGATTCGTGTCTTTTCGGGGCGGGGCAAGGGACGCCCCAGAAGCTTCTCCCGGCGTTTGGTTTCATGCGCCAGTTCCTTCGCGATGGGACTTGAGTCATCCATCGCATCCATAACGTTGCTTCTACCGCCGGCGGTTGTTTCACGTGAAACGGCCGCGGTTGAAGCTGCTGCTACTACCTGTTTCGGGTGATTACCACCGCGGGCAGGGGCAGAGACTGGGCCCGCGACAGACCGCGCCGACCCCAAAGACACAAACGGGGGGATCCGTTGCGTGGAGGCTTCGCTACTGCTCAATGGGCACACTCACTCTCGTTCAGCCAATACTGCTGCCGTGGACTAGCCTATCCGCTCAACCCGGCGAACCTGGGCCGCCGGGCTCGCCTAGGCCTTCTTTTGGGACTTGTTTACAACAATGCGGACCACGGTGGTGGGTTCCGCCAGGAGGGTCCCGCCAACGGTGACCACGGAGGTGGAAACGCCGCCCAGCCTGCGAATGGTTTTCGCGGCTTTCTCGATTTCCTCACCGGCGCTGCGGCCCTTGATGGCCACCACTTCCCCTTTGCCCGCCAGCAGGGGAATGGTGAGTCCCGCCAGGTTTGTCAGCGCCGAGACAGCGCGGGCCGTCACCACGTCCGCTTCGACGTGGCCCACCGCGAGTTCGGCGCGGGTCCGCATCACCGTGACGTTGTCCAGCCCCAGGTCATCAACTACTTCCTGCAGCCAGATCACCCGGCGCTCCAAGGGTTCGATCAGCGTCAATTCGAGGTCGGGACGGGCAATCGCCAGGCAGAGTCCCGGCAGCCCGGCCCCGCTGCCGACGTCGGCCACCTGGCTTCCCTGCGCAATCTCACTTTCGATGACGGCGCAATTGAGCACATGCCGGCTCCAGAGGCGGGGTACTTCCCTCGGCCCGATAAGGCCACGTTCGGTACCCGAGGTGGCGAGGTGCTCGACATAGCGCTTCGCAAGCTCCAGCCTGTCGCCGAAGATCTTTTCAGCGGCCACGAGCTCAGCTGCCGTGATTTCAACCATGGTTAGCGGGTCAGCAATTCTCTAGTCTGCGGATACAACAATGTGGCGGCCGGCGCCTTCGCCCTCGGACTCGCTGACAAGTCCCAGGTCGGCTACGGCGTCATGGACGATCTTCCGCTCGTAGGCGCTCATGGGCTCCAGGGCCACGGGCTGGCCGGTCTCCTTGACTGCTGCTGCGGCATCCTCAGCCACCTTCTGCAGGTGACCGGTCCGCTCCTGGCGGTAGCCGTTGATGTCCAGGACAAGGCGCGAGCGGCTGTCCGTCGCGGACAGCACGGCAAGCCGCGTCAGTTCCTGGAGGGCTTCCAGGACTTCGCCGTCCTCACCCACCAGGTGGTCCAGGTTATCCGTCTCTTCTTCGGCCACGATCGAGATGTACGTGCGGCCGTTCCGGACCTCAATGTCGATGTCGCCGTCAATGTCCGCAATGTCCAGCAGCTCTTCGAGGTAGTCCGCCGCGATGTCGCCTTCTTCTTCGAGGCGGCTGACGGAGGAGACCTTTGCCGGGGAGTCATCGCCGGCAACGACGTCGTCCCGGCCGTTGATGCCGTCTTCCGTAAGGGCGTGTTCGGTGCTCTCGGCTGACATTACTTCTTCTTCCTGTTCTTGCGCTGGGGCTGGATACGCTGGATCTTGGGCTCAAGGGCGGCGGCAGCAGCGGCGTCTGCCTCTTCGTCCTTTTTGCCCGTAAGGATGGACAGGGCCGGCAGGCCCTTGGCGGCGCGGCGCTCCGCCAGGGCCTTCGCTGCGGGGGAACCCGGGGTGGGCATCCGGCGGATCACAAAGAACTGCTGGGCCATGGTCCAAAGGTTGGTGGTGGTCCAGTAGATGAGGACACCGATGGGGAAGTTGATGCCACCCACGCCGAAGACCACCGGCAGGATGTACAGCATCATCTTCTGCTGCCGCATAAACGGGCTGGCCATGGCTTCTTCTGACATGTTCTTCGCCATGATCTGCTTCTGCGTGATGAACTGCGAGGCGGTCATGGCGAGGATCATCACGATGGAAAGAATCCATGTGGCCGTGACGTTGCCGCCGGCCGGTGTGCCGTGCAGCAAGGTGGCTGAGAGCGGGGCACCGAAGATGCTGGACTGGTCAAACTGAACGACCTGTTCGTGGCTCATGGCGCCAACGCCTTCGCCTTCACGGGCGTTGGTGCTGATGCCGGAAAGCACCTGGAACAGCGCGAAGAAGAACGGCATCTGGATCAGCATGGGAAGGCAGGCCGAGAACGGGTTGGTCCCGTGCTTCTTGTACATGGCCATCTGCTCCTGCGCCATGGCCTGGCGCGAGAGCTGGTCGGTTTTGCCCTTGTACTTGGTCTGCAGCTTCTTCAGGTCGGGCTGCAGGAGCTGCATTCCGCGCTGGGCCTTGATCTGTTTGACGAAAACAGGGATTAGGGCGGCACGGATCACCAGCACCAGCCCGATGATGGACAGGGTCCACGTCCACCCGTTGGCAGCGGGCAGGCCAATGATCGTCAGTCCCTCATGAAAACCCACCATGATGATGGACACGAGCCATTTGAACGGAAACATGATTGTTTCAAAGAAGTCCATACTTATCCCTATTCGTCAGGCCGCACTGCGGCCTTCTTCATCAGTCCGAGCAGCCAGGTACTTGTCCGGGTTGTTCAGCACAACAATTGTGGGGGTCCGGCCTGCAGGCCATTCCCGGCTCCCGGCGGGGACGTGGTCCACACCGCCGGCGTTCCAAGGGTGGCAGCGGCCAAGGCGCCGGGCTGCCAGCCACGTACCCTTCACGGCACCGTGGACGGTGACCGCTTCGAGGGCGTAGGCAGAACATGATGGGAAAAAACGGCAGACGGGACCGTACAAGGGGGAAATCACCTTGCGGTAGGCCATCAGCAGGAGGATGAGGATGTTGCGGGGAAGCGTCCAGATGAACTTCCCGACGGCGGCGGCCACGGAAGGGCGGACGACGGCGGTGGCGTTAGGCACGCGGTGTCCCCTCCTGTGTTGTACCGGCAGAACCGCTGGGGGCGCCTTTGAGGGCGCGGCCCGCCAGTCGGTTCAGCGTCGATTCGAGTGCAGCGTTGTAGTCCGAAAAGAGCTGGTCCCAGCTCGCCGATGCGGACGCGGGCAGCGCCCGCACCACGATGGCGAATCCGGTGCCGTGCTCGCGCAGCGAGACGGCTCCTGCTTCCCTCAGTCTCCTCTTAACGAGGTTCCTGACCACAGCGTTCCCTACACTCTTGGAAACGATGAACCCGATCCGGCTGGGTTCGTCAGCAGCTAGTGCTGCCGCATATAACACTACGTTCCGGCGTCCATTGCGGACACCGGAACGTACGGTTGTTGAAAAATCGGTCGCAGTCCTCAGGCGGTTGCGGGCGGCAAGCACCTCTAAACTCGCAGGGAAATGTCTACCGACAAGTCAGTGTTTAGGCCGACAGTTCGGTGCGGCCCTTGCCACGACGGGCTGCCAGGATGGCGCGGCCGGCACGGGTACGCATACGAAGGCGGAAGCCGTGCTTCTTGGCTCGACGGCGGTTATTCGGCTGAAAAGTCCGCTTGCTCACGTTAGTTACTCCAGTGGATCAAAGGTGCGCCCACCCGATCAGAAAAAGGGGGAAGAACTGGCCGACGCTAAGTTTTGTATGTGCACACGCTTTCCCCCTACTACCCGGACGCGTTGCGGCTGGGAGATTTCGATGGGGCTAAAAAGCGGACACAAAGGACTTCACAACGTTAGGGCCTTTTGCGCCCCGGAGTCAAACCGGGAGCCATGGCGGCGGCTATCCCCAGCTGTGGCTAACCTGCCTGCCGGGCCTGTGGATGAAGTGTCCCGGGGGCCCGTTTTTCGAACCACACCCGTGTAATTATCCACAAGCCGATTGCCAGCTATCTTCTAGGCTTTTCATCCCCTAGAGTGGCTCAGTAGCCGATTATCCACGGACTGTGCATAACCCTGTGGATACAGCTGGGCCAGCCCCCTGGATTCCGGACTGGCTGCTGGCAATGCAGGCAAAGCAAGTTTTAGGGAACCGATTGATGACAGTAGACGAATCCAACCACGCCAATACTGTCGGAAGTTCCTGGCGGCGCGTTATCACCCTGCTGGAGCAGGACCACCGCGTTTCGCCCCGCCAGCGTGGTTTCGTCATTTTGGCCCAGGCCCAAGGCCTGATCGGATCCACCCTCCTGGTGGCCGTTCCCAATGAGCTCACCCGCGAAGTTCTGCAGACCCAGGTCAAGGACGCCTTGGACGACGCCCTGCATAACGTCTTTTCCGAGGACATCCGGTGCGCCATCGACGTGGACACCGATCTGGTTCCCCTGCACGCGGAGCCCGAACCCGTCGTCGAGCCTTCCTTCACTGCCGACCAGCTGATCGAGCAGAAGCCGCAGCCCATGCTGCCCAGCACCTCCCACGAGTTCGGCCGGCTCAACCCGAAGTATGTATTTGACACTTTTGTGATCGGCTCGTCGAACCGGTTTGCCCACGCCGCCGCAGTGGCCGTCGCCGAAGCCCCTGCCAAGGCCTACAACCCGCTTTTCATCTATGGCGATTCGGGCCTGGGCAAAACACACCTGCTGCACGCGATCGGGCATTATGCCCGCCGGCTGTACAGCGGCATCCGGGTCCGGTACGTCAACTCGGAGGAATTCACCAACGACTTCATCAACTCCATCCGGGATGACGAAGGCGCCAGCTTCAAGACCACGTACCGCAATGTGGATGTGCTCCTGATCGATGACATCCAGTTCCTGGCCGGCAAGGACCGGACGCTGGAGGAGTTCTTCCACACGTTCAACTCCCTGCATAACAACAACAAGCAGGTGGTCATCACCTCGGACCTGCCGCCCAAGCAACTGGCAGGTTTCGAAGACCGGATGAAGTCACGCTTCGAATGGGGCCTCCTGACGGACATCCAGCCCCCGGAACTGGAAACCCGCATCGCCATCCTCCGGAAGAAGGCCCTTAGCGAAGGGCTCTCCGCTCCGGACGACGCGCTGGAATACATCGCTTCCAAGATTTCCAGCAACATCCGCGAACTTGAGGGCGCCCTCATCCGGGTCACGGCCTTCGCCAGCCTGAACCGGCAGCCGGTCGATGTGGCACTCGCTGAGATGGTACTCAAGGACCTCATCACCGATGACGGGGCCCAGGAGATCACCTCGGCCCAGATCCTGCAGCAGACAGCTGAGTACTTCAAGCTCAGCATGGAAGAGCTGTGCAGCAAGTCCCGCACCCGGACCCTCGTCACGGCGCGCCAGATCGCCATGTACCTCTGCCGCGAGCTGACGGACATGTCATTGCCCAAGATCGGGCAGGAGCTCGGCGGCCGTGACCACACCACGGTGATCCACGCGGACCGGAAAATCCGTGAGCTGATGGCCGAACGCCGTGTGATCTACAACCAGGTGACAGAGCTGACCAACCGGATCAAGCAGCAGCAGCGCGACTCCTGACCGCGCTTCTCTTACCTTATTAACAGGCGCATGTGGATAAGCCTGTGGATAGTTAAGGGGACAACCGCGCTTAATGGGCTTAAAACCCTTAAGCCGCCTGTGGATCAGCAAACCGGGCAAAATTCTTATCCCCATCCACACCCTGTTTAAAACCTGCTCCACCCACAATCCGTGAACAGGGCTTAACCGCTGGAACGCGCGGCCAGCAGGGGTTATCCACAGTTTCCACAGCAGTTATTAACACTACTAATCCCAAAAAATTGAAATCCCTCAAACAACAAGTTCGTTCCCAGCACTTCGACCGTCCGGACCTGGCGGTCCGAACAGCTGGGTGGGAGACCCGGGGATGGGTTAATCCCGGATCTTCCGGCTAAGCTGTCAGCAGCGCTCCCATCCTTGGGTTTTCTTGTGGTTTCCGTCTGTGCGGACCATGCACGTCCGGGGTGTGGGCTCGACATTTTTTTGGGACCACCCCGGGGTGGTTTCGGGTTTCCAATGCATCAGCAATGAAAGGCGGCACCCTTCCGTGAAGTTCAGAGTCGATCGGGACGTCCTGGCAGAAGCCGTCACCTGGACAGCCCGGTCGTTGTCTCCGCGGCCACCCGTGCCCGTCCTGTCCGGCCTGCTCCTCAAGGCGGAGGCAGGCACTGTCAGTCTGTCGAGCTTCGATTACGAGACGTCAGCGCGGCTTGAAATTGCAGCGGACATCCGCGAAGAAGGCACCATCCTGGTGTCCGGACGGTTGCTGGCTGATATTTGCCGGAGCCTTCCGTCCGCGCCGGTGGATGTCGAAACGGATGGCAACAAAGTCACGCTGACCTGCCGCCGAAGCAGCTTCCACCTGGCCACCATGCCGGAGGCGGAATACCCGCCGCTGCCCGCTTTGCCCACCATCAGCGGTACGGTCCCGGGCGATGCCTTCGCCCAGGCTGTCTCGCAGGTCATTATCGCGGCGAGCAAGGATGACACCCTGCCCATCCTCACCGGCGTGCGGATGGAGATCGAGGATGACCTGATCACCCTGCTGGCCACCGACCGCTACCGGCTGGCCATGCGTGAAGTGCCGTGGAAGCCTGTCACTCCCGGCATCTCCACCAGCGCACTGGTGAAAGCGAAGACCCTGAACGAAGTTGCGAAGACGCTGGGCAACAGCGGCGACATCAACCTCGCCCTCGCCGACGACGACACCCGCCTGATCGGTTTCGAAAGCGGTGGCCGCACCACCACGTCGCTGCTGGTGGACGGCGACTACCCCAAGATCCGCTCGCTCTTCCCGGAATCGACGCCCATCCACGCGACCGTCCAGACCCAGGAGCTCGTCGAAGCAGTCCGTCGCGTGTCCCTGGTTGCCGAGCGCAACACTCCGGTCCGGCTTGCCTTCACCGAAGGTCAACTGAACCTTGATGCAGGCACCGGCGAGGACGCCCAGGCTTCCGAGGAACTTGAGGCCCAGCTTTCCGGTGAGGACATCACCGTGGCGTTCAACCCGCACTACCTGGTGGAAGGCCTGAGCGTCATTGAAACCAAGTTCGTCAGGTTCTCCTTCACCTCGGCGCCCAAGCCCGCGATGATCACCGCGCAGGCAGAGGCCGACGGCGACGACCAGGACGACTACCGCTACCTGGTTATGCCCGTCCGCCTTCCCAACTAGGCCCCATCGGATCCCAGCCTTCGCCAGCTCAGGCCGGGGCCCGCGCCGATGGGCCCCACCCACTGCACTTTGCGGTGGGCCCGGACTCCTGGTGCCAAACGACAACCCATCCCTAGCTCAGAAAAGAGTTCCACCTTGCACATTGGACTGATCGGCCTTGGCAAAATGGGTTTCAACATGCGCGAGCGGCTGCGCGTGGGTGGCATCGAGGTCACCGGTTTCGACCGGAACCCGGACGTCACCGATGTTGCCTCCGTCGAGGACCTCCTGGCAGCCGTCCCCACGCCCAGGATCATCTGGGTGATGGTTCCCTCCGGAGCCATCACCGATGCGGTCATCACCGAACTCGGGGACAAGCTTGACCAGGGCGACCTGGTGATCGACGGCGGGAATTCCCGCTTCACCGAGGACCAGAGGCATGGCGAAATTCTTGCCGCCAAAGGCATCCGGTTCGCTGACTGTGGTGTTTCCGGTGGCGTCTGGGGCCTGCAGAACGGCTACGGACTGATGGCCGGCGGCGCAGTCGAGGACATCCAACGCGCCCTGCCGGTCTTTGATGCACTCCGTCCCGAAGGCGACCGCGCGGACAGCTTCGTCCATGTTGGCGACGTCGGTGCCGGACACTACGCCAAAATGGTGCACAACGGAATCGAATACGGGCTGATGCAGGCCTACGCCGAAGGCTACGAGCTCCTCGCCGCGAAGGACATCATCACCGACCTGCCGGGAACCTTCCGGGCCTGGCAGAAGGGCACCGTGGTCCGGTCCTGGCTGCTGGACCTCATGGTCAAGGCCCTGGACGAGGACCCTGGCCTGGAAACGATCGATGACTACGTGGAGGATTCCGGCGAAGGCCGCTGGACCGTGGAGGAAGCCATCGCCAACGCCGTGCCGGCGCCGGCCATCACGGCAGCACTCTTCGCCAGGTTTGCCTCCCGCGAAGACACCTCGCCGGCCATGAAGATGGTCTCCGCACTCCGCCACCAGTTCGGCGGGCACGCCACCCGTCCAGCCAAGTAAGACCCAGCGGGGACCTCCGGGTCCCGGAATTGTCGAAGCCCGCGTGTACCTGGAACACCTTTCCCTGACCGATTTCCGCAGCTACGCGCAGGTTGACCTTGCCCTGCAACCCGGCGTCACCGTGCTGGTGGGGTCCAACGGGATCGGCAAAACCAATCTGATGGAAGCCATTGGGTACCTGGCAACCCTCAGCTCCCACCGGGTCAGCTCGGACGCCCCGCTGCTGCGGTTCGGGACCGAACGGGCCCTGGTCCGGGCCCGGCTGGTCCGCGGGGACCAAACCACCGTGCTGGAACTGGAAATCAACGCCGGCCGGGCCAACCGGGGCCGGATCAACCGGAGCAACCCGGTCCGGGCGCGGGACCTGTTGGGAATCTGCCAGACGGTCCTCTTTGCGCCCGAGGACCTGGCGTTGGTCAAGGGCGATCCGGCCAACCGGCGTCGGTTCCTCGATGAGTTGCTGGCCAGCCTCATTCCGCACCACGCCGCGACACGCAGCGACTATGACAGGGTGCTGAAACAACGCAACGCCCTGCTGAAATCCGCCCGCGCCGGCAGGTTCACGGCCGGCCACGAAGCCACCTTGGACGTTTGGGACCAGCACATGGCCGCCGCAGGAGCCGCCTTGCTGCACGCCCGGCTCGAACTCGTTGAACGCCTGCGTCCGCATCTGTCCCGCGCCTACGCGCAGCTGACGGACGAATCCAAGCCGGCCGATGCCATTTACCGTTCCTCGCTGCAGAACCAGATGGACGACGACGGCGCAACGGCTTCCGGAGTCCCAGGCCAGAACGGTCCGGCCGGGGCAGCCGGGGCCGAGGAGCTGCGGCAGCTCACCGTCGGGCAGCTCACTGAACGTTACGTGCAGGCCTTCCGGGAGTCCCGGAAGAAGGAACTTGAACGGGGGATTTCCCTGGTGGGCCCGCACCGGGACGAACTGGACCTGATCCTGGGCCAGGCCCCCGCCAAGGGCTACGCGTCCCACGGCGAAACCTGGTCCATGTGCCTGTCGCTGCGGCTGGCTTCGTATTACGTGATGCTCGATGACGCCCGGACCGGCGGCTCCGCACCTGTCCTGATCCTTGACGACGTGTTTGCCGAGCTGGACGTGCAGCGGCGGCGTAAACTTGCTGCAATAGTCGCCGGCGCCGAACAGGTCCTGGTGACTGCCGCCGTCGACGCCGACATCCCGGAAGAGCTGTCCGGCCGGCGGGTGACGGTCATCCCGGGAGGCATCGATGAGCAGGAGCAGTGAATCCGGCGGTGGGCTGCAGCCCGGCCGCGACCCGGATAACATCGACGCCCCGCAGGCTGCGCTGAACAGGATGCGCGAAGCCGCGGCCGCCCGCGGCGAAATCCGCCGGGCTGCGCCACGGGCCGGAGCCAAAAAAGCCAAAAGCGGCATCCGCGACACCCGGGGCTTCAGCCAGTTCCACTCAACGGGCCGGGATCCGCTGGGCCTGGGCAAAGTTGTGGGCAGGCTCGTCGCCGAGCGCGGCTGGACCTCCCCAGTGGCGGTGGGGTCGGTCATGGCCGAATGGGCCACCCTGGTGGGTCCCGAAATTTCGGCCCACTGCACGCCGGAGAGCTTCACCGACACGACCCTACATGTCCGTTGCGATTCCACTGCGTGGGCTACCCAGCTTCGCCTTCTCAGCATCAGCCTGCTGGAAAAATTCCGGCGGGAGCTGGGTGACGGTGTGGTGACCAGCATCCAGGTGCTGGGCCCGTCGGCGCCGAGTTGGCGCAAGGGCGGTCGGACCGTCAACGGCCGGGGCCCCCGCGATACGTACGGGTAGGCGGCGGTGCAACTCTTGATTGTCCGCCCTGCGGCGTGTAGAGCCACCAGCGGGTCAATGGGCGTATAGGCACCCAAAGGCAGGACCGCGAGGGCGCCCAAGGCGCGATCAACGGCCGCGCAGCGCCACATCAGCCGCCAGCCACGGCTCCGGAATGCGGGGAAACGCCCTACTTCGCGGTAGAATTACGGGAGAAAACTGGGCGCGGGTGAACGTTGACTGGGTCCGGACTCCGCGCATGTCCAGAATGCGGAGTACGGACCGCACCGTCGGCAGGCCACCGCGCCATCAGTTTGTGCCTGCTGGCAGGTCCCTCCCTGGTTGGGAGCGGACCATCCGGCCATCATCGAAAACAGAGGAGTCGACACCGCCTGTGGCTAACGACAATACCGAAATCCTGGCAGTTGACCCCGAGTTCGAGGATGCCCCCACACCGGATACCCCCGCGGAAGCCGTGACACCCCGCGAGTATGGTGCCAGCGACATCACGGTCCTTGAAGGACTTGAAGCCGTCCGGAAACGGCCGGGCATGTACATTGGCTCCACCGGTCCCCGCGGCCTGCACCACCTGGTCTACGAAGTGGTGGACAACTCCGTGGATGAGGCGCTGGCCGGCTACTGCTCGCACATCGAGATTGTCCTGCAGGCCGACGGCGGCGTGAAGGTCGTTGACGACGGCCGTGGCATTCCCGTTGACATGCACCCCACCGAACACAAACCCACCGTCGAGGTGGTGATGACCATCCTGCACGCCGGCGGCAAGTTCGGTGGCGGCGGCTACGCCGTCTCCGGCGGGCTGCACGGGGTGGGTATCTCCGTGGTCAACGCGCTTTCCCATCGGGTTGACACCGAGGTCCGCCGGCAGGGCCACGTCTGGCGGATGTCCTTCGCCCACGGCGGCAAGCCGCAGGGCGGACTGGTCCAGGGCGAGGAAACCGACCGGACGGGAACCACCCAGACGTTCTATGCGGACCCGGCCATCTTCGAAAGCACGGACTTCGACTTCGAAACCCTCCGTGCCCGGTTCCAGCAGATGGCCTTCCTCAACAAGGGCCTGCGCATCACGCTCACGGACGAGCGTGCCGCCGAAACCGCGGAGCCCGACGTCGACCTTGACCTGGATGCCGTGGCCACGGAAGGCGAAGTCAGCGCCGAGCACCGCACGGTGGTCTACCAGTACGACGACGGACTGCTGGACTATGTCAAGCACCTGAACTCAGGCAAAAAGGTGGACGTGGTCCACGAGGACGTCATCGCATTCGAAACCGAGGACAAGGAACGCCACATCGCCCTGGAAATGGCGATGCAGTGGACCAATGCGTACTCCGAGAGCGTCCACACCTACGCCAACACCATCAACACGCATGAGGGCGGCACGCACGAAGAGGGCTTCCGCGCCGCCATGACGTCCCTGATCAACCGCTATGCGCGGGAGAAGGGCATCATCAAGGAAAAAGACGACAACCTCACCGGTGATGACATCCGCGAAGGACTCACCGCCGTGATTTCGGTCAAGCTCGCCGAACCGCAGTTCGAAGGCCAGACCAAAACCAAGCTGGGCAACTCCGAGGTTAAGGGCTTTGTGCAGCGCGTGGTCACGGACGGCCTGGGCGACTGGCTCGAGCGCAACCCCGGCCCGGCCCGCGACGTCATCCGCAAGGCCATCTCGGCCGCCCAGGCCCGCATGGCCGCCCGGAAGGCGAGGGACAATGCCCGCCGCAAGAGCCCGCTGGAATCGTTTGGCATGCCCGGGAAGCTGTCCGACTGCTCCTCCAAGAACCCGGAAAAGTGCGAGGTCTACATCGTGGAGGGCGACTCCGCCGGTGGCTCCGCCAAGCGCGGCCGCAACCCCGAGACCCAGGCGATCCTGCCGCTCCGCGGCAAGATCCTGAATGTTGAGCGGGCGCGCCTGGACAAGGCCCTGGGAAACGCCGAAGTGCAGTCGATGATCACGGCCTTCGGAACCGGCATCGGTGAGGACTTCGACCTCTCAAAGCTCCGGTACCACAAGATTGTCCTGATGGCCGATGCCGACGTGGACGGACAGCACATCACAACACTGTTGATGACGCTGCTGTTCCGCTACATGCGTCCGCTGATCGAACACGGTTACGTGTACCTGGCCCAGCCGCCGCTGTACAGGATCAAGTGGTCCAATGCGGCCCACGACTACGTCTACAGCGACCGGGAACGCGACGCCAAGCTGGTGTCCGGCCAGGCTGCCGGCCGCCGGATCCCGAAAGACAATGGAATCCAGCGCTACAAGGGCCTTGGTGAGATGGACTACACCGAGCTTTGGGACACCACCATGGACCCGGATAACCGCACCTTGCTGCAGGTGACCATGGACGACGCCCTTGCGGCGGATCAGATCTTCTCAGTCCTGATGGGCGAGGACGTGGAATCACGCCGAAACTTCATCCAGCAGAACGCCAAGGACGTCAGGTTCCTGGATATCTAGGGCAAACCCCCTTACATATCCTCGACCCGACATATACCTGAAACGGAAAATATAAGATGAGCGACGAAACACCCGAGAACCCGGCCGCCGACGCCGGCACTCCGGATACCGTTCCCGCAGGCGACCTTGTGCTGGTGGACCGTGTGGAGCAGGTGGACCTGCAGACGGAAATGCAGCGCTCCTACCTGGATTACGCCATGGCCGTCATTGTGGGCCGCGCGCTGCCTGACGTCCGGGACGGCCTGAAGCCCGTCCACCGTCGTGTGCTGTACGCCATGTTCGACGGCGGCTACCGGCCGGAGCGTTCCTTTAACAAGTGCGCCCGCGTGGTGGGCGAAGTCATGGGCCAGTACCACCCCCACGGCGACACCGCGATCTACGATGCCCTGGTCCGCCTGATCCAGGACTGGACCATGCGCTACCCGCTGGCCCTGGGCCAGGGAAACTTCGGTTCGCCCGGCAACGACGGCGCCGCTGCACCCCGGTACACCGAAACGAAGATGGCCCATTTGGCCATGGAAATGGTTCGGGACATCGACGAGGAAACCGTCGACTTCCAGGACAACTACGACGGCAAGAACCAGGAACCCACCATCCTGCCGGCGCGGTTCCCCAACCTCCTGGTCAACGGTTCCTCCGGCATCGCCGTGGGTATGGCCACGAACATTCCGCCGCACAACCTCCGAGAGGTTGCCGACGGCGTCCAGTGGTACCTCGCCAACCCCGGAGCCAGCCGCGAAGAGCTCCTCGAAGAGCTCCTGCTGCGGGTCAAGGGACCCGATTTCCCCACCGGTGCCACGATCCTGGGCCACAAGGGCATCGAGGACGCCTACCGGACCGGCCGCGGTTCCGTCACCATGCGTGCCGTGGTCAACGTCGAGGAGCTCCAGGGCCGCACGTGCCTGGTGGTCACCGAACTGCCCTACCAGGCCAACCCGGACAACCTGGCCATCAAGATTGCCGAACTGGTCAAAGACGGCAAGATCTCCGGCATCGCGGACCTCCGCGATGAAACGTCGGGCCGCACCGGCCAGCGCCTGGTCATTGTGCTCAAACGTGACGCCGTGGCCAAGGTGGTCCTGAACAACCTTTACAAGCACACGGAGCTGCAGAGCAACTTCTCCGCCAACATGCTGGCGATTGTTGACGGCGTTCCGCGGACTTTGAGCCTGGATGCCTTCATCCGGCACTGGGTCACCCACCAGATGGACGTCATCGCACGCCGCACCCGGTACCGCCTGCGCAAGGCCGAAGAGGAAGCACACATCCTCCGCGCGCTGCTGAAGGCCCTGGACATGCTGGACGAGGTCATTGCCCTCATCCGCGCGTCCAACACCACCGAAGCGGCCCGCGACGGCCTGATGGAACTCCTGGATATCGACGAACTGCAGGCCCGGGCCATCCTGGACATGCAGCTGCGCCGCCTCGCCGCCCTGGAACGCCAGAAGATCCAGGACCGGCACTCCGAACTCGAAGCCCTGATCGCCGAGTACAACTCGATTCTGGCCTCCGAGGAGCGCCAGCGCGAAATCATCAGCACCGAACTCGCGGAAATCGTGAACAAGCACGGCGATGACCGGCGGACCCGGATCCTGATGGGCTTCGACGGCGACATGTCCATGGAAGACCTCATCCCCGAAGAGGAGATGGTGGTCACCATCACCCGCGGCGGCTACGTCAAGCGGACCCGCAGCGATAACTACCGCTCCCAGCAGCGCGGCGGCAAGGGCATCAAGGGCGCGCAGCTGCGCGGCGACGACGTGGTGGAACACTTCTTCGTCACCACCACCCACCATTGGCTGCTGTTCTTCACCAACCTGGGCCGGGTCTACCGGGCCAAGGCCTATGAACTGGTGGAGGCGGGCCGCGACGCCAAGGGCCAGCACGTGGCCAACCTGATGGCCTTCCAGCCGGACGAACACATCGCGCAGGTCCTTGACCTCCGCGACTACCAACAGGCGCCCTACCTGGTGCTCGCCACCAAGCGGGGCCTGGTCAAAAAGACCCGGCTTGAGGACTATGACACCAACCGGTCCGCCGGCGTCATCGCCATCAACCTGCGGGACAACGACGAACTGGTCTCGGCCCAGCTCGTGTCCGAGACCGACGACCTCCTGCTGGTGTCGCGCAAGGGCCAGTCGATCCGCTTCACCGCCACCGAGGATGCCCTGCGTCCCATGGGACGCGCCACCTCCGGCGTGACCGGCATGAAGTTCCGCGAAGAGGATGAACTGCTGGCCGCCAACGTCATCACCGACGGTTCGTTCGTTTTCATCGTGACCGAGGGCGGCTACGCCAAGCGGACCGCCGTCGAGGAATACCGCCTGCAGGGCCGTGGCGGCCTGGGCATCAAGGTGGCCAAGCTGGCGGAGGAACGCGGCGACCTGGTAGGTGCCCTGATCGTCCAGGAAGAGGATGAGGTCCTGGTGGTCATGGAAGGCGGCAAGGTGGTCCGCTCCTCCGTTTCAGGAGTCCCGGCCAAGGGCCGCGACACCATGGGTGTCATCTTCGCCAAACCGGACAAGAACGACCGGATCATCGAAGTGGCGCGCAACAGCGAACGTGGTCTCGAGGGCGAGGAATCGCCGGAGGATGACGTAACGTTGGCTGAAGATGGCGGGCCCGCCGGGGACGTCGCCGCGCAAGCATTGGCAGAAGAAGCACCGGCCGTTGAGTCTGAAGACTCCTCCGGCGACGAGCCGAACGAAGACAACACGGAGGTAACGAGTGAGTAATTCCGACTCATTTCCCAAGCCGAGCAGTTCTGCTCCCGATGGAAACCGGCCTTCGTCGGCTCCGCGGGTGAACGCCCCCCTCCGCCCGCAGCAGCGGCCGGCGGCTCCGGCGTCGGCCCCGGGCCAACGCCCCCAGGGTGCCCCGGGTGCCGGCGGCCAGCAGCGCCCCCAGCAGCCGTCCGGACAGGGCCAGCGGCCTTCACCGGGTGCCGGCCAGCGGCCCGCATCCGCAGGGCAGGGCCAGGGTAATCCCGGGCTGGTCAAGCCCGCTCCCAAGGCCAAAGTCCGCCGGGCCAGGCTCCTGGTCAGCAAGGTGGATCCCTGGTCCGTCCTGAAGATGGCGTTCCTGCTGTCCGTTGCCTTGGGAATTGTCACGGTGGTGGCAGCGATCGTGCTGTGGACCGTCCTGGACCTCACGGGCATCTTCGACCAGGTGGACAGCCTGCTGGGCACCCTGGCCGGGTCCGAAGGCGGCGGCTTCGAGCTGAAGAAGGTGGCTTCGCTGGGGCAGGTGGCGTCCTTTGCCACCATCATCGCCGTCGTCAACGTTGTGCTGCTGACAGCCCTGTCGATGCTGTCGGCCATTCTGTACAACATCTCCGCCACTTTGGTGGGCGGCATCGGCGTGACCCTTACCGACGACTAGAACCCCCCTTTGCGCCGGTCCCGGGCCGGCGCAAAGACCCGATTTGGGATCGGGCCGGGATGTGCTGTACAGTCATATCTCGGCCCGATGAGGCATCGGGGCGTATAGCTCAGGCGGTTAGAGCGCTTCGCTGATAACGAAGAGGTCCCAGGTTCAAGTCCTGGTACGCCCACGGAACCTGTGCAGGTTCAAGCGGAGGCTTGGTTGTGGTAACGCAATCAGGCCGGGATGGGGAGCATGTGAAGAAGTTGCTGGTTCTGGCAGCCGCAATCGCAGCCGCCCTTCTTTACCGCAAGGCACAGGTTTCCGAAGCCCGGAAAACAGTCTGGAGCCAGTCAACCGACACGGTCGACTAGCCCCGGAACCGGAACAGAAGCTGGTCAACAGTCTGCTGGTTCTGGGATATGATTATCGGGTTGCCACTTACGGGGGCATGGCGCAATTGGTAGCGCACCTGCTTTGCAAGCAGGGGGTTCGGGGTTCGAGTCCCCGTGCCTCCACCGTAAAAAAAGTCCCGGCCCGCAGAAATGCGGACCGGGACTTTTTGTTGTGCCGGGAAGGTTCCGATTCCTGCCGGCCCCGGCACACTAGTGTGGTGCAGTGACCTTCCTTCTTGCCACCCTGGGTGTCCTCGGTGTTGCCTCCTCCGGGCCGCTGATGGCCGCCACAATGGGTGCCACCAGCGTCAGCGCCCTGGCCATTGCCTTTTGGCGCAACGCCATCGGTGCGGCCGTGATGGCCACCCCCACCCTGGTCCGCACACCGCGCCAGTTTGGTCGGATCACCGGGCGCGAATTCCGGTGGTCGCTGGTGGCCGCTGCTGCGCTGGCGCTGCACTTCGCGTGCTTCATCACGTCACTGCAGCTCACATCGGTGGCGGCCGCCACGGCGCTGGTCTGCCTGCAGTCCGCCTGGATTGCCGTCTTCCAGCTGTTCCGTGGAACCCGGCACCGCTGGCAGGTGCTGGCCGGCCTGGGCGTGGCCTTCGGCGGGGTGGTGGCAATAACCGGCTTCGACATGGGTTCCTCGCCTGGGGCGCTGCTGGGTGACGTGCTGGCGGTGGCAGGAGGGGCGCTGGCCGGCGTCTACACGCTGGCTGGTGGTCAAGCCCGGCAGAGCATGACCACGGGAACCTATACAACGCTGTGCTACGGGATGTGCGCGGCCTTGGTGGCGGGCATGATGCTGATTTCCGGGCAGCCTCTCGCAGGCTTCGAAGCAACTGGCTGGCTGGGAATCGTTGCCATCACCGTATGCGCCCAGCTGGTGGGCCACACGGCCTTCAACCACCTGCTGGCCACGATGAGCCCGCTGCTGGTATCCATGATCATCCTGCTGGAAATCCCGGGAGCCGCCCTGCTGGCCGCGGTTTTCCTCAGCGAGCAGCTTCCCGCGGGAACGTATGCCGGGCTGGCCCTGATTATGGTGGGGCTTGCCATTGTGGTGCTGGGCCAGAAGTCCAGCCGGAACACGGGCAAAACCGATCAGGAGCCGGGCCAGGCGCTGCCGGGGCTTGGCACGGACTGACCGGTGTTACTGCCCGCCGCGGCGGGCGGGCTGCGCGGTGTTGACCGTGTGGATGGCACGGAGGATCTTTGCGGGGAAGTAGACCGAGAAGAACACCACCATGGGGGCTTTCAGTGCCATCTTCTTGACGTTGTGGGCCTTGTAGGTCCGGTCAAAGCGGGTGACGTAGTAGCGGTAGTCCCGGGGTGAGTCCTCCAGACGCCGTGCGGACATCCCGGAGACCATTTGCGGCCAGTACTGGACCTTGAGCCCGTGGTCGGCGAGATGCAGGGACAGGTCGATGTCCTCATGCATCTCGTCCTTCTCGTCCCGGCAGGTCTCGCTGCGGATGGTTTCCCAGGCCGTCGCACGGAGCGCCATGTTGGATCCGAAGAGGAAATGGTACTGCTGCTTGGCCAGCTTCAGCATCAGCTGGCGCATTTTGTCGTCCGCTTTCAGGCCGAACCTGCGCATGGGCATGTCGTAATACACCACAGGCCCGGTGGCTGCCTGGACCGACGGATCATGAAAGGCCCGCTGGACCTGTTCCACCCAGTCGGGCTCCACCACCGAATCGGCGTCGATCCGGCCCAGAATGTCACCCGTGGCGTGGTTCAGGCCGAAGTTCCGGGTGGGGATCAGGCCCTGGTCAGTGTCCTGGCTCAGGAGAATCACGCAACTCTCCGGGTATTCAAGCTGCATCTGCTGCACAATCGCGGCTGTCCGGTCAGTGGAGAGATTGTCCACCACGATGATCTCGTGGGCCGGCACGGACTGGTAGACGGCAGCAATGAGGCACTGCCGGATGACGCTCTCCTCGTTGTAGGCCGGGATAACGATGGACACGCGGGGCAGCACGGCTGCGTCGTTCAAGGCATCCCCAGAGGATTGATCGGCTGACATCAGCTTCAATGTAGCACCGTTCCCGTCCACGCCTGCCGGGGGCACCGGGCGTGGACCACAAAGGGCCCCGTCCGTGGACGGGGCCCTTTGTGTCATCGGTGGGGACAGTTAGTTGGTGCCCTTGTCCGTGTGGCCGATGTTGGCGGCGATGTTCTTCGTGGCCGTCTTGGCGTCCGTGGCAACCTTGGCGGCTGCATCAGCGGCGTCACCGGCAACGTGCTTGGCCTTATCTGCGGCGTCGTCGACGCCGTCCTTGACGTCCCCTGCAACGTCCGCTGCCTTGTCCTTGGCCGCGGCCACGGCGGAGGAAGCTGCGCCGGCTGCGTTCTCTGCAGCGTCAGCGGTGTTTTCCTTTACGTCGTTGACCGTGGTGGCGGGAACGGGGGCGGGCGTGGGCTTCACGGGTGAAGGCGTCTTCCATGGATCCTCCACCGGCTTGGAGGCCTTCCATGCGGCAACACCGGCGGCGACCGCTGCTGCCACAATGCCGAAGACCAGCCAACCGCGCTTCTTAGGCTTTGGCTGGGCCACTTGGATTCCTACAGCCTTCCCGGCCCCGGCCGCTGCGGCCTTCAGCTGGCTGCCTGCCGCATGGGCCTGGTCCTGGAACGAGTGGACGATCCCGGCGTCACCGAGGCGCTGGGCTACGGCATCAACGCGTGCCGGCGCACCTTCAAGGGTGCGGTGCACAGCCTCGGAGGCGTTGCCGATCTGGTCCGACAGGCGGGGCAGGTAGTCAACAACCACCCGGTCGCGGGCGTTCAGCACCACGGGGGCCGCCTTGTCGAGGGCCTCATGCAGGCGGGGCGAGGCATTGTCCACAACGTCGCTGATCCGGGGGGCAAGGTGCGCCAAGCCATCCTGGATCCGCGGCGTAACTGTTGCAACGCCGTCGGCCAGGTTGTGGGCAGCGGACTTCAGGCCCTCCTGGATCTTGGGAGACGCAGTGTCCAGGCTGTGCTGGAGGCGGGGTACCGCCCAATCCACAGCTGCTTCCACGCGGGGGGTGGCCCAATCCCGGGCATTCTCCACTGCGCTGGTGACTGACTGCTCGAGGTCACGGGCAATTCGGTCCGACTTCTTCACAACTACCTCCCGATTAATGTGACGGTTCTGTGGTTAGCCTACGTGCCCAGCTCTTCACCGGCTATTCACTCTGCGGATTTTAGGCATATTTCACCCAGCGCGGAACTGCCGGTGCTGCAGGCACTCCCCCAGGGTGGCATGGGAGAATGGGGGCCATGACTGCCATCGCAACTGCAAAAGCAACCATCCACACGAGCCTCGGCGACATCGTGGTTAACCTCTTCGGTAACCACGCGCCCAAGACAGTGAAGAACTTCGTGGGCCTCGCCACCGGCGAGCAGGACTGGACCCACCCGGAAACCGGTGAGGCCAAGTCCGGCACGCCGCTGTATGACGGAACCATCTTCCACCGCATCATCAAGGACTTCATGATCCAGGCCGGCGATCCGCTGGGCCGCGGTACCGGCGGACCGGGCTACCGCTTCGACGACGAAATCCACCCCGAACTCAGCTTCAACCAGCCCTACAAGCTGGCCATGGCGAACGCCGGCATCCAGATGGGCCAGGGAACCAACGGTTCGCAGTTCTTCATCACCACCATCCCCACCGACTGGCTGCAGGGCAAGCACAGCATCTTCGGCGAGGTGGCGGACGATGAGTCCCGCAAGGTAGTGGACGCGATCGAGGGCGTTCGCACCGGCATGGGTGACCGTCCGGTGGAGGATGTCACCATCAACAGCATCGACATCGAACAGCTGTAACACCGCACCATGAGTTACGGAATTCCTTCGGCTGAGCCGTCCGCCCAGGCTCCGGTGTGCCCACGGCACCCGGACAGGCCCTCCTACGTCAGCTGCCAACGCTGCGGGCGGCCTGCCTGCCCGGAGTGCCAGCGGGCGGCCGCCGTTGGATTCCAATGCGTTGACTGCGTCAACGAAGCAAAACGTTCGACGCCGGAAGTACGGTCTGTTTACGGCGGCGCCGTAGCAACGGGCAAACCTTTGGTGACGTTCGTGCTTATCGCCGCCTGCGCCCTCCTGTATGTCCTGCAGTGGTTGGTGCCCAACGATGCCATCTACCAGGCCCTCGGCTTCGCGAACATTTACGCGGAACCCCAATACGGCGAGTTTGAGCCGTGGCGGATGGTTACCTCCGCTTTCCTGCATTCGCAGGGTTTTGTCCTGCATATCGCCCTGAACATGTACATGCTCTGGATTTTTGGCCAGGCGCTCGAGCCGCTGCTGGGCCGCGTCCGTTTCCTTGCCCTTTACCTGCTCTCGGCCTTTGGCGGGTCCGTAGGCTACCTCCTGCTGACCTCCCTCTACAGTCCAGGCCAGCCGCTGTACGGGGTGGTGGGTGCCTCGGGTGCCATCTTCGGCCTGTTCGGCGCCATGCTGCTGGTCCAGCGCCAGCGCGGCGGGGACACGAGGCAGCTGTGGATCCTGATCGCCATCAATGGTGTCATCGGCTTCCTGGTGCCGCAGATCGCCTGGCAGGCCCACCTGGGCGGCCTGGTCATGGGTGCACTGGCAGCAGCCGTTATCGCCTACACCCCCCGCGGGCCCCGGCAGGGACTGATCCAGGCCGCAGGGCTGGTGGCTCTCCTGCTCCTGCTGTCGGTGGCCGCCTGGGTACGGGTGAGCCTCTGACAGCCCTCAGCTTCCAACGGAACCCCCAACGCCACCCGGCGTTGGGGGTTTTTGTTATCCACAGGGATTATCCACAGTGTTGGTAACTTACACGCATGTAGTTCAAGCAGGCCATCGGCCTCTGGAGCGCCCTGCCGGGCTTTTGTTACCGAACGGTACAGCGGAATCCACAGCTGTGGATAACTCTTGGGGATACCAGTGTGTGTATGTGGAAAACCGGGCTGCAAATGCTCCAAATGTGGATAAACCACGCAAAGATTGCCATGGCTGCGTGCGGTCCCAGGCCAGCCGGCCTGCTTTCAACAGGCTTTTGCACACTGTTAATAAGTGACATCGGTGTAGTTAAGCCATAAAAACAGGGCACGATCGCCCCCATTCCGGTGATTTTCGCGAATCGGGCCGCCCCTGTATCCACAGTTGTGGATAACTTGTGGGTATCCCGGTGTTGGTAAGTGGATAAGTACGCCGCAGGCTTGCAGGCGGACAGCCAGCCGGGGAGCGGGTCAATCGGTGCGCTGTTTAATGAAGGTGCTTCAAACGCGGCGCATCGGCTCCACGAGCCCCGGTGCCGTTGTGGGAATGCCCGGATTTATCCACAGGCAATCCACACTGTTAATAACCGTCACCTGGCCACGGAACGGGCCCACTGCCGCCATTGGGGGCCTGTGGGCCGGGCGCACCCGGCAGCACCGGACGTTATCCACACTGTGGATAACTTTCCCAACAGTTGGGGAAAAGCTGAAGACCTATGCAGGGCCCAGCGCAGGCCAGATTCCCGATGAGCCGCGCCTGTGGCTGTCCATGAGGTGGGTATCCACCATGCCGATAGCCTCCATCAGGGCGAACATGGTGGTGGGTCCCACGAAGGAGAACCCTTTACCGCGCAGGGCCTTGGAAAGGGCCGCGGATTCAGGAGAGCTGGTGGGTATGTCTGAGTGACGGGCAGGGGTGGGCGTGCTGGCCGGTTGGAACTGCCAGACGAAGTCCACCAGTCCACCGTCACCCCGCAATGAGAGGGTAGCCTGCGCGTTCCTGATGGTCGCCTGGATTTTGAGGCGGTTGCGGACAATGCCCGGATCCTGCAGCAGGCGCTCCACGTCGTGGTCGGTGAACAAGGCGACGGCCTCTGGGTCGAAGCCGGCGAAGGCAGCCCGGAAGGCGGGCCGCTTCCGCAGTATCGTGGCCCAGGACAGGCCGGCCTGGAACCCCTCGAGGCAGATGCGTTCGTAGAGCCCCTGCTCGTCCCTGACAGGCAGGCCCCACTCGTGGTCGTAATAGTCCTGCATCAGCGGGTTGGCGGCGGCCCAGGCAGGCCGGGACAACCCGTCCGGTCCGGTGACGACGCCGGCAGTGTCAGGTTCCACGGCTGGCGCTAGGAGCGCCACCGCGTGGTCATCAGGAAGCCGACGATGGCGATGCCAAAACCGGCCACAATGTTCCACGATCCCCAGGCCTGGACCGGGAACCGGCCCTCGCTGATGTAAAACGTGATGATCCAGAACAGGCCAATAAGCATCAGGCCGAACATTACGGGCTTGAACCAGACCGGATTCGGTTTGTACGCCTGGGACGACGCCTGCTGCGGGGCGCTGGCAGTCTTCTTGCGCGGTTTCGACTCGGGCACTGGGTCTCCTTGGCGGGCTGGGACAAGTTCGGCAACCTGGCCTTGATATCCTGCAAGAAGGAAATAGCCAGTGGTCTGCACGATCTTGGTCAAATCTGGATTCTTACTAGCAGCCAATTCTAGCTGTAGTTCCTGGGCCGCCTGCGTCCAGTGGAGCCGCCAAGGAGAACGAGTGGTATTGCAGCAGAGGGCCCGACGCGCGGCCGCTCCTCCTCCCCGCGGCAACGTCGTGCGCCGCGTGGTCGGCGTTGCCGGGGAGTTGCTCATTACGGCGGGCGTCATCCTGCTGCTTTTTGTCGCCTGGCAGCTCTGGTGGACCAATGTGGAATCAGACGCCGCGCAGTCCCGGGTGATCAAGGAATTCGCGCGGGACCTTGGCGGGTCAGCGGATCCCTCCGCAAACCCGGCGGCGGCAGCACCGCCGTCGGCCGCTGACGACTTTGGCGCCCCCGTGGTGGGCGTAGCTCCAGGCCACGCCGGAACCATCGGCATCATGTACATCCCCAGGTTCGGCGCGGATTACACCCGCCCCATCGTGCAGGGAACAACAGGGGATGTCCTGGACACCCTGGGGCTGGGACACTACGCCAACACGGCCATGCCGGGAGCGGTGGGCAATTTTGCCGTCGCCGGCCACCGGCAAACCCACGGCGCGGTCCTGGACAACATCCATACCCTGGTCCCGGGTGACAAAATCTATGTCCAGACCAAAGACGGTTTCTACGTCTACGTATTCCGCAACAACCAGATTGTGATGCCCTCGCGAACGGACGTCCTGGAGCCCGTTCCCACCCGGCCCGGCGTTGAACCCACCGAAAGCTACCTGACCATGACCAGCTGCAACCCGCGCTTCGGCGCCGAAGAGCGCATCATCGCGTACGCCCTGCTGGACGAGTGGCGTCCCGCCGCTGCAGGACCGCCCGCGGAAATAGCAGGCCAGGTAGCGGCCGCCATGGGACAGGGGTAGGCATGTACAGCTGGCTGTTCCACCACCTTCCGGGTCCGTTGTGGCTGCGGATCGCCATCTCGCTGGTGCTGATTGGCGTGGCACTGGTATTGATGGTTTTGTACCTTTTCCCGTGGATGTCCCAGTACACCCAGTTCACCGACTCAACGATTGGTTCCCAAAGCCAGCCATGACCACAGCCAAGATCCTCGTAGTGGATAACTACGACAGTTTCGTCTACACCCTGGTGGGCTACCTCCAGGAGCTCGGCGCCGAAACCACAGTGGTGCGCAACGACGACGTGACCCTAGCAGAGGCCATTGAACTGGCCAGCACCCGCGACGGTGTCCTGATCTCCCCCGGCCCCGGCAACCCGGCCGAGGCCGGCGTCTGCATCGAGCTGATCAAATGGTGCGGGCAGAACAGCAGCCCGATGTTTGGTGTTTGCCTTGGACACCAGGCACTGGCTGAGGCCTTCGGGGGGACCGTCACGCACGCCCCGGAACTTATGCACGGCAAGACGTCCCTGGTGGAGCACACGGGCACCAGCGTCTTCGCCGGGTTGCCGTCGCCGGTGACGGCTACCCGCTACCACTCGCTGGCAGCGGTCCGCGAAACCATTCCGGAGGTCCTGGAAATCACGGCCCAGACAGCGTCAGGGGTGGTGATGGGGCTCCAGCACCGGACAGCACCGCTGTGCGGTGTCCAGTTCCACCCCGAATCGGTCCTCACCGAGGGCGGCTACCAGATGCTGGGCAACTGGCTGGAATCGCTCGGCATGGCGGGTGCCGCGGCCAAAGCGGCTACGCTCAGCCCCCTCATCCAGCACTGACCCGGCGGTCCTGGCTCCTGTTACTTCTTTTTGGTCGCTGTCGGCGTTGGAGTCGGCGTGGGTGTGGGTGGCGGCGGCGGAGCTTTGGCCACCACGATGTTCACGGTGCTGCCCTGTTCCAGCGTGGCATTGACGGGCGCTGACTGGTCGGTCACCCGGCCGGCTTCGACCTCGGAATTTTCAATCTCCGCCACCACCGGAACCAGGCTCAGCGCCTTGAGGGCAGTCTCGGCTTCTTCGCGTGTCCGGCCGCGCAGCTCGGGAACCGCCACCTTCCCGGTGGAGACCACCAGCTCAACAGTGGATCCGACGCCCACCGACTGGCCGGGCGCGGGGCTGGAGGTGATGACAATGCCGGCCGGGACCGTTGCGCTGTTGGCGGTTGTAGTGGTGGGCGCACCCACCAGGCCCATCTGCCGCAGGATGTCACGCGCAGCCGCCTCAGTGGCGCCTGGCAGGCTGTCGGGGATCTTCACTGCGCTGGGTCCCTCGGAGATGTTCAGCAGGATTTCAGCGCCGGGATCCAGCTCCGTGCCGGTGGTGGGGTCGGTCCCCAGAGCGGTGCCCTTGGCCACCGAGTCGCTGGCCTGCCTGACAATTTTGGGCCGCAAATCGGCGTTGTAGAGCTCCTGCAGAGCCGCCGATTCAGTCATGGTGGAGACCGAAGGCACCTGCACCTTCGGTGCGGCGGGAGCGGGCCTGTTGACGGAGTTGTACAGCCATAGGCCGCCTCCCGCCAGTATCAGCAGCGTGAAGACCACCAGCGTGGCAATCCACGCACGACGGCGTGACTTCTGTCCTGCAGTCCGGTCGCGTTCGGGGGTGAGGCCCAGCGGCAGCGCATCGGCGGGCGGCGGATCAAATTTGCCGGCGTCGCTGTTGCCCCAGGACTCAGTGGCTGCATCGCGGGTCGATGCGAACGAGCTGGCGGCCATGATCCCGGTTGGCGCATCGTCAGCCCGTCCTGTCCCCGCCAGGGCGAAAGCCTCGGTGGGAGGCGCCGCGGGGGCGGGAACATGGTCGTTGGGGTCGGTGGGGGCTTCCGAGGCGGCAACGGCAGGCACGGGAATGCCGGACCGGGCTGCCCGGAGCGCCCGGCGGAAAGCCGCTGCGTCCTGGAAACGGTCGTCCCTGTTTTTCTGCAGCGCCTTGGCCAGGACCGTATCCAGGGCAGGCGTCACGTCCGGATTGATGCTGCTGGCCGGTTCCGGTATTTCACGGACGTGCTGGTAGGCCACGGACACCGGGCTGTCACCGATGAAGGGCGGCCGGGAGGTCAGCATTTCGTACAGCAGGCAGGCCGCCGAGTACAGGTCGCTGCGGGCATCCACGGACTCTCCCCGTGCCTGCTCAGGAGAGAGGTACTGGGCGGTACCCACTACCGCCTGCGTCTGCGTCATGGTGGCCGAGGAATCGGCAATGGCACGGGCGATGCCGAAGTCCATGACCTTCACCGTGTTGGGCCCGGCGCAGTACATCACGTTGGCCGGCTTGATGTCCCGGTGGACGATCCCTGCTTTGTGGCTGTATTCGAGGGCACCCAGGACACCGAGGCAGTATTCGATGGCCTGGGGAATCGTGACGTCCTTGGCCCGGATGAGGTCGCGGAGGGTCTGTCCGTCCACGAACTCCATCACGATGTAGGGCACCTTGACGGTCTCTTCCGATCCGTCATGGACCAGGTGTTCGCCGGTGTCATAGATCGCCACGATGGACGGGTGGTTGAGGGCCGCTACGGCTTGGGCCTCGCGCTTGAACCGGGCCTGGAACTGCGGGTCCCGGGCAAGGTCCGGCCGGAGCAGCTTGATGGCAACGGTCCGTCCCAGCCGGGTGTCGAGGCCCCTGTGGACATCGGCCATGCCCCCGCGGCCGATCAGTTCACCCAGTTCGTAGCGTTCGCTCAGGACGCGCCGGATATCCACCGGGAGGTTGTCCTCCCGGTGCATCGGGGTGCGCGATGGGTCCGTCACTGGTTGTTCCGTTGCTTACGGTTTACAGGTTGCCTGCGCTCCCGGCAGCTGGCCGGTGGCGCAATCGGTGACGGTCGGAGCGGACGGAGCGGTCGTGGGAGCCTCCTTGGTGGGTGCTGCCGTAGTGGGTGCCGGCGGCTCGGTGGTCTGCGGGGCGACTGCGTAGGTGACAGTGATTGTTGAGCCCGGAGGGACGGGACCCGACGGATTCACATCCAGGACGGTGCCAGGTTCAGCGTCATCGGTGACTTGGGTGACGCCGTTGACTCCGAGCCCGAGGTTGACCAGGTCGGTGCGCACCTGCTGGTACGACCTGCCCAAGTAGGCCGCCGGAATGATGTCCACGGTCTCCGGCGCTTCGCTGGTGGTCGGCGGCGGGGTGGTGACCGGCTCAGTGGTGGGCGGCGCTGATGAGGGCGGCGCGGACCGGGTGGGGCTGGCGCTGGTGGCCTGCGGGCTGCTGGACGTGGGTCCGGCAGTGGTGTCGTCGGACGGGGAAAACAGTCCCTGCTGGTTGAGGAAGACCCCCACGAGCACAAACAGCCCCAGCAGGATCAGTGCCACCAACGGCCAGGTCCAAGGGCTGCGGCCCTTGCGTTTGGGCTGGTCGGCGGGCTCGTCGTCGTACGCTGGCTCGTCCTGGCTCCAGCTCCGCTCCGCGGCCAGCGCGTTGGCCCGGGCCAGCGTTCCCTGGGGCGCGTCGGCGTCCTGGGCGGCGGCGGCCCCTGCACCGGCTGCCGCACCCGCTGCTGCCGCACCCACGGCGGGCAATGCCGAGGTGTGCGTTGGAGCGTCCCGCTGGGTGCCCACCACGCTGGTGGGCGCAGTGGCCGTGTCCACCGGCGCGGTGACGGGGCCCGTGCCGGAATCGAAAAGGAGCATGCCCGGCACTGCCGCCCGGGCGGCGCTGATGTCCCCGTTGCGGATGGCCTCGGCGGCTTCCGACAGCTTGATGGCGTTGGCGGGACGGTTCTTGGGGTCCTTGGCCAGCATGGACATCAGGAGGGCGCGTACGGGAGTGGGCAGGGTTTCGGGCAGCGGCGGCGGCGCATCGTTGACCTGGGCCAGCGCGATGGCAATCTGCGATTCCCCGGAGAACGGGCGGTGGCCGGTGAGGCATTCGTAGCCGATGACGCCCAGCGAATAGATGTCGGAGGAACCGGTGGCGGTCTGGCCCGTGGCCTGCTCCGGAGCCAGGTATTGGGCCGTTCCCATGACCTGCCCGGTTTGGGTCAGCGGCACCTGGTCGGCGAGCCTGGCGATGCCGAAGTCAGTGACCTTAACCCTGCCGTCAGGGGTGATCAGGAGGTTTCCGGGCTTGATGTCCCGGTGCACCAGGCCCTGGGCGTGGGCCACGGACAGGGCCCGGGCAGTCTGGGCGATCATGGACAGGGTACGGTCCGGGGACAGCACCTGTTCGTGCTCGATGATGCTGCTCAGCGGCTGGCCGGGCACCAGCTCCATCACCAGGTAGGCGGAGCCCTCCTCCTCGCCGTAGTCGAAGACGTTGGCGATGCCCACGTGGTTGAGCAGGGCGGTGTGGCGGGCCTCAGCGCGGAAGCGCTGGAGGAAGCCCGGATCCCCGGTGTATTCCTCTTTCAGCACCTTGATGGCGACGATGCGGCCAAGGACCAGGTCCTTGGCTTTCCAGACCTCCCCCATCCCGCCGATCGCAATCCGCGTGGTCAGCTGGAATCTGCCGCCGAGGGTGATTCCGGTTGTAGGCCTCACTTATTCAACACCGCCTCAAAAATCTTCTTCGCGTTCGGACTGGTTAGCTGTGCGCCGGTAACAACGTCTACGTCTTCCATCACGATGGTGACGGCCACCTGAGGGTTGCCTGCTGGAGCAAAACCCGTAAACCAGGAATTGTTGGTGCCGCCGGCGTTCCCGAGCTCTGCGGTGCCGGTCTTGCCGGCGACTTCCACACCCGGTACAGCGGCGCCACGGGCAATGCCCTGGCTTACCGCGCTTTCCATCCACTCGGTAATCTGGTTGGCAATCTCGGGAGTTGTGGAGGTCCGCAACTGTTCAGGCTGTGGTTCGTCGATGACCCGCAGGTCAGGTGAGCGCAGGGTTTTGATCAGGCTGGGAGCCATCTGGACGCCGTCGTTGGCGATCGCTGCCGTCATCATGTTGATCTGCAGGGGAGTTGCCCGGACATCCTTCTGCCCCACTGAGGACTGCGCCAGCCCCGGACCGTCAAGGTCGTCGGGGAAGCTGTTCTCCGTGGCGTGGGCCAGCTTCAGCTGGTCGCCCACGTCCTCGCCGATGCCGAATTTTTTTGCCTGCTCGGCGATCGCGTCCCGGCCCAGGTCCAGGGCGATGCTGGCGAAGGGTGTGTTGCAGGATTGCTGCAGGGCGAAGGCGAAACTGGCCTCGGTGCGGGTGTAGCAGTTTCCGCCGGCGTAGTTGGGCAGGCTGTAATCGATGCCGTCGAAGGGCAGCTGCGCCGGGTTGGGCAACACACTGTCCTTGTTGTACTTCCCCGAGGCGAGGGCCGCTGCGGTGTCCACCAGCTTAAAGACGGATCCCGGGGCCAGGAGCTCGCCTGTGGGTCCGCTGACATTCTGGTTCAGGTTGATCCCGGGAACCTTGATCAGCTGATCCATCGCTGCCTGCTCAGCCGTGCGGTCCTGCGTGGCCACGGTGTTGGGGTCGTACGAAGGCTTGGACACCATGGCCAGGATGGCCCCGGTCTTCGGGTCGGTGACCACAATGGAGCCGCGCTGGCCGTCCGGTATCAGGCTGTACGCCAGTTTCTGCAGTTCCGGGTCGATGGTCAGTTCCACGGAGGCACCCTTGGGCTGGCTGCCCAGGAACAACTGGCCGATCCGGTCCAGGAACAGTTGGTCCGAATTCCCGGCCAGGACCTCGCCCATGGACTGTTCCAGGCCGGTGGCGCCATAGCTTTGCGAGAAGTACCCGGTGAGGCCCGCGTACAGATCCCCCTGGGGATAGGTGCGCTGGAAGGCACACACTTCGGAGGTGCCTTCCACGGACTCCGCAACGGGATCGCCGCCCACAATGATGGCACCGCGGTCGTTGCAGAAGTTCTGCAGGACGGCCCGTTGGTTCAGCGGGTTGGCCTTGAGGTCGTCGGCGCCCACCACCTGCACAAAGCTGATGGCGCCGAAAATGAGGGCGAACATGGCAACTGCTGCCACCCAGGAGTTACGGATTGCCTGGTTCATGCCTGTTTCACCGCCTGGGTGGGAGTATCGATGCCGGTGGATTCCGCTGCGCCGCCGGGAGGCAGCGGTGTGGTGTCCACCGGGCCGCGGGCGGTGTGCGAGATCAATAGGAGCAGGCCCACAATGATCCAGTTGGCCAGCAGCGATGAACCGCCGGCCGCGAGGAACGGTGTGGTCAGGCCCGTGAGCGGGATCAGCCGGGTGACCCCGCCGATGACCACAAAGCACTGCAGGGCGACGGCGAAGGACAAGCCGCATGCCAGCAGCTTCCCGAAGGCGTCGCGGGTGCCAAGTGCTGCCCGGAAGCCGCGGGTGAAGAGCAGCAGATACAGCAGGACAACGGCGAACAGGCCGATGAGACCGAGTTCCTCGCCGATGGACGCGATGATCATGTCGCTGTTGGCGAAGGGGACCAGGTCTGGCCGCCCCTGGCCCAGGCCGGTACCCACCAGGCCGCCGTTGGCCATCCCGAACAGTCCTTCGATCACCTGCCGGCTTCCGTCCCGGTATACGTCCGGGCTGAAGGCATTGAGCCACCCATAGATGCGCTGTTCCACGTGGGAGAAGACCTGGGCGGCAACAAAGCCGCCGCCCAGGATCAGCGCCAGGCCGATCACCACCCAGCTGATCCGGCTGGTGGCCACGTAGATCATCACGATGAACAGTCCGAAGAAGAGCACCGACGAGCCGAGGTCGCGCTGGAAGATCAGCACGCCGATGCTGACCAGCCACGCCGTGATCATGGGGCCCATGTCCTTGAACCGCGGAAACTGCAGGGGACCGACTTTGCGGCCGGCCAGCAGGATCAGGTCGCGGTTTGAGGAAAGATACCCGGCAAAGAATATTGCAAGCGTGATCTTGGCTACTTCGCCGGGCTGGAACGTCATGGGCCCGATCTGGATCCACACCCTGGCGCCGAGGATTTCACCGGCGCTGATCCCGGGGATCAGCGGCAGCAGGAGGAGCAAGGCGCTGGCAGCCAGTGAAATGAACGTGAACCGGCGGAGTACGCGGTGATCGCGGAGGAACCAGATCACGGCAATGGCCACGGCCATGGCGATCAGGGTCCACCGCAGCTGGTTGTTGCCGGTGTCCTGGTTTGGAGCGTCCAGGCGGTGGATGATGGCCAGGCCGAGACCGTTGAGGGCCACCACGATCGGAAGTATTACTGGATCGGCATATTTAGCGCGGAGCCGGAGGACCACATGGAAAACCAGGGCCGCCACGGCCAGGAGGCTCGACTGGAACCAGAAGTCGGAGTCGAACGCCTTCTCCTGATCCACACCCACCAGCATGTTGGCACCGATCCCCACGGCAAGGGCTAGGACCAGCAAGGCCAGTTCGACGTTCCGGCGGGGTTTTGGCATGGTGCTCAGCTGGCTCATCGTGCGGCCTCGCAGGTAACGGTGGGACTTGGCGTGGGTGTGGGGCTGCCCGGCGCCGGCGTGGCTGGAGCTGTCGCCGTTCCTGTGGGGGCTGTCTCTTATACACATCT